>CAOJND010000019.1 GCA_948439445.1 uncultured Eubacteriales bacterium
GGTTGTCCCTGGGATTATCTGGAAACATCGTTTCCATTTTTCCATTCCCGTCAAAATGACGGATTTTTCCCATTTCCGCTGGTTGCAAATATTGGCGGTAAGGGGTATAATAAAAACGGCAATGCGCGCCAGCGCTGGACGCAGCGTTTTTTTATGATTACAAAGGAGGAATTCACTATGTCCGACTGCTTGTTCTGTAAAATTGTTTCTGGCGAAATCCCTGCGACCAAGGTCTATGAGGATGAAACTGTCCTGGCGTTCCGGGACATCGCACCCCAGGCGCCCGTCCATGTCTTGGTAATTCCCAAGGTCCATATTCCCTCTGCCGCCGCCATCACCCAGGAGAACAGCGCCGTGGTTGCCCACTGCTTTGAGGTGATCGCCCAGATTGCCGCTGCTGAAGGTTTGGATAATGGTTTTCGGGTGGTGTCCAACTGCGGTCCCCATGCGGGACAGACGGTATCTCATCTCCATTTCCATGTTCTAGGCGGACGACAGCTTGCCTTGGAAATGGCTTGACTTTGGTCAATTCCGCAGGTATAATAGCAAAAGATCGCAAAACAAATCATTCTTCGGGGAGTCGAACCGATTCGGCTGAGAGTGGGCTGCATTGCCCAGACCCGTGACCTGATGCGGATCATGCCGCCGGAGGGAAAGATGTACAGTGTGAAACCCGTATCGCATTGCGCACCTGACCGGTTTGCAATGCGATACTTTTTTACACGGAGGTTTTTCTATGGAAAAATCCAATCGAGCGTCCCAATCCCTGCGTATCCTGTGCGAAAGCGCCATTATGGTAGCGCTGGCCACTGTATTGAGCATGATCAAGGTGTATCCTGCTCCCTATGGCGGCTCGGTTACCATATTGTCCATGGCGCCTATCATCGTGCTGTCCATGCGCCGGGGGGTGAAAACCGGACTGTTTGCCGCGTTTGCCTATTCTCTGATTCAGCTACTGCTGGGCATCAGCGACGTGATGTGGGTGCCTACGGCAGGCGGCATCGCCCTGTGCGTGCTTCTGGACTACATTTTGGCCTTCACAGTGCTGGGTCTGGGCGGCCTGTTCCGTAAGGTTCGTTTCACCCAAAACGACACGGCGAACCTAATTCTGGCGGCCTTTCTGGGCACGCTACTGGCTACAGCGCTGCGGTATTTGTGCCATATTATCTCTGGCGTGGTGATCTGGTATGCCTTGGATTTGGAGTGGTATGCGGACGAACCATCCCATATCGTCAACCGCTATGGCCCTTGGATGTTCTCTCTGCTCTATAACGGCGCGTATATGGTGCCGGAGATTGTGGAGACCTGTATCGGGGTCCCGCTGCTGTCCAAGGCACTGTCTAAAGTGAAGTAATAGATATAGACTGGCTTGACCGGCGCGGCAAATGTCGCGCTGGTCTTTTTATCCCGCCGGCTGTGTCTTGACAAAGCCTTGTATTCGGTGTATAATAGGAAACACAAGTTGCGCAACGAAGGTTGCTCTAAAAGGAGGTAATGAGAATGCCGCCGAAGTTTAAATTTACAGAGGATGAAGTGATCCATGCCGCCGTGGAAATTACCAGAAGAAGCGGGATGCAGGCTTTGACCGCCAGAGCGTTGGCGGCGGAGCTTGGCTGCTCGGTCAAGCCTATTTTTGGCTTGTTTAAAAATATGGGGCAGGTTCAACAGGCTGTTCTCACCGCGGCGATGGCATTGTACCACAGTTACCTACAGGAGGATATGGCGAAGGGGCAGTATCCGCCGTATAAGGCCAGCGGAATGGCTTATATCCGCTTTGCAAAAGAGGAAAAGGAGCTTTTTAAGCTGCTTTTTATGCGGGACCGTTCACATGAGGAAATTGAGGACGGCAAAGAGGAAATCAGACCATTGCTGGCGCTGATCCAAAGAAGCTTAGGGCTTTGCGAAGAGGACGCTTATCGATTTCATCTCGAAATGTGGATATTTGTACATGGAATCGCGACAATGATGGCCACATCCTATTTGGAATGGGATGAAGCGTTTGTGAGCGGTGTGCTCACAGACGGATATGCGGGACTAAAAGCCCGATATTTGGAAAAAGACCGGGAAAATGGATAAAATGTTTCATCGGTTTTGCTAGAAAGCGGGGAGGAGCCTATGGATGCCATTCAAACAAAGGCGCTTACAAAAAAGTATAAGTCGTTGACGGCGGTGGACTGCCTGGAGCTAACTGTACGAGAGGGCGAGCTATTTTCCCTACTTGGCGTCAACGGCGCGGGAAAGACCACTACGATTAAAATGCTGTCGTGTCTGACCAAGCCCACCAGTGGGGACGCTACGCTTTTGGGGCACAGCGTGATGGAGGAAACAGCCAAGGTGAAAAGCTGCATCGGCGTGTCTCCCCAGGAGACGGCGGTGGCGCCAAATTTGACCGTTCAGGAGAACTTGGAGCTGATGTGCGGCGTTCACGGATTTTCCAGAGAGAAGCGGAAGCAAAAGACCTTCGAGCTTTTCCGGCAATTTGACTTGACGCAGATCTCCAGCAAAAAGGCGGGAAAGCTGTCGGGAGGTTGGCAGCGAAGACTGAGCATTGCCATGGCGCTGATCAGTGAACCCAAAATTCTATTTCTCGACGAGCCGACTCTGGGCTTGGACGTACTGGCCAGAAGCGATTTGTGGGATATTATCCGTCGTCTAAAGGGCAAAATTACCATTATACTGACTACCCATTACATGGAGGAGGCGGAGGCGCTTTCCGACCGCATTGGCATTATGAAAGATGGGCGGCTCCTTGCTCTTGGCACAGCACAGGCGCTGAAGCAAAAAGCGGGAACGGATCGATTTGAGGATGCCTTTGTGGCAATTGTAAAGGGGGCGGCAAAATGAGACTACGGGCCTTTTCCGGTAGGACGGCAAAGGAAATCCTTCGCGATCCTCTGAATATGGTATTTGGCTTGGGCTTTCCCGTTGTCCTGCTGCTTTTGCTCTCGGCCATCCAGGCGAATGTGCCGGTGCAGCTTTTTGAGATAGCGCGCCTGGCTCCGGGTATTGCGGTATTTGGGCTTTCTTTTATGACGCTGTTTGCAGCCACGCTGATTGCAAAGGACAGGGAGAGCGCATTGCTCCGGCGGCTGTATACCACCCCTTTGACGTCGTGGGACATTATTTTTGGCTATACCCTGCCGATTTTGCCCATTGCCATGGCGCAGAGTGTGATCTGTTACGCCGTGGCGGTATTGCTGGGCCTGCCCGTTACGGCGACAATTGGATGGGCTGTGCTGCTGCACACCGTCACCGCCCTGTTTTTTATCGCCCTGGGGCTGCTGTGCGGCAGCATCCTGGGGGTCAAGCAGGTGGGCGGACTCTGCGGGGCGCTGCTCACCAATCTGACTGCGTGGCTCTCCGGCGTATGGTTTGATCTGGATCTGGTGGGCGGCGCGTTTCAGAAAATTGCCAATGTTCTGCCCTTTGTCCACGCGGTAGAGATGGAAAGAGCCGCCTTGCGGGGGGATTATGGGGCCATTTTCCCCCACATTTGGTGGGTTGCCGCCAGCACCTTGGCGGCGATGGTCCTGGCGGCGCTGGCATTTTTTCGACAGATGCGGCGGCAGTAATCGACTTTTGCGGACAGGCGAATGGGTAGGCAAGGTCTTGACAGGGCGGCCGCTGCTGTGGTATGCTAAAAGCCACAAAAAATGAAAAGAAAACCGGTTATTCCGTCGCAATGGCGGGGAAAGAGAGGGCGTTATGGCAATTGAAAAGGTAAAAGCTTTTTTTCAGCAGTATGGGATGGCGGATCGGGTGCAGGAATTTGAGGTTTCCAGCGCTACGGTGGAGCTGGCAGCCCAGGCGCTAAATTGTCAGCCCTGCCGGATTGCAAAGACACTGTCCTTTCTGGTAGACGGAAAACCCATCCTGATCGTCGCCGCTGGAGACGCGAAAATCGATAATCCAAAGTATAAGGCCCAATTTGGGACAAAAGCGAAGATGCTTACCGCTGACGAGGCGGAAATGCTGGTTGGTCATGGGGTCGGCGGCGTATGCCCCTTTGCGGTCAACGAGGGCGTGACAGTCTATTTGGACGATTCTCTTAAGCGGTTTGAAACGGTATTTCCCGCCTGCGGCAGCAGCAACAGCGCCATTGCGCTGTCCATTGAGGAACTGGAGCGATACTCCGGCTTTGTCTCCTGGGTGGACGTGTGCAAGGGTTGGACCGCTTGATTGGCGGGGCAAAAAAACAAAAAGGGACAACGGGCTTGAAAAACCGTTGTCCCTTGTGCTTACAGTGCTATTTTTTACGAACAGGGATCCATATTTCACTGTAATAGCTTTCATCTTCTATGCCCTTTGCATAATCGGCAGGGTTATGATACATTTCGATATGATACCCGCCTGCAATTTCATAGTCCTTATTTTGCGGCAACCATTCCGAAAAAACGCGTTTATGAATATCATGCAACGCGTGGGTGTTTGCCAGTGCACCTTTGCACGCAAAGACAGCCCATGTATATGCTGGGATCACCTGCGTGACAAAACCGGCAGGGATTTCGTTGAGCGGATTATAGTTATCTGCAATTAGATATTCAAATTCGTTGCCACCCATATCTTTGTCAATGGATATGCCGTACATGCTGCTGATCGCTGATTTTTTTCCAGACTGATTAAATTCCGCCCAGAATTTGGGGATTTCACGATCAGCGGTGTCGTATTTAAATACCGCTGATGCGCCCACTACTGTGAACGGGGCTTTCTTGACAATTTTGTAATCCATGGTGTAACCTCCTGTCAAAATGAGTTCGATTTTCAAAGGAGCAAACGATTTTATCATTGCCTCTCCTTTGCGTACAGCGGTAGGGGTAGCACCATGAAACCGAAGAAATGCTTTTGTAAAGCTATCTGGTGAGTCATAACCGTATTCAAGCGCTATATCAATTATTTTTCGATTGGTAGAGATCAGTTGACTTCCGGCAAGTGTCAGCCTGCGATTTTTGATATATGTTCCCACAGGAAAACCGCAAAGCATAGAAAAGCCTTTTTGGAAATAATACGGAGAAATGATTGCCTGTTTTGCAATATCCGCAATCGTTAGCTCTTCTGTGATGTGGTTTTCGATATAATAAATGGCTCTACTGATACTTTCAATCCATTCCATGCTTTGCCCCCCTACATTGATAGATTATACTTTTTTTAAAAGGCGGTTGCCCGATTTTTCATGCTCATTTTTGTCTGCGTTTCTGTACAGATTATCTTCCAATGTAATGATAGCACAGCATTTTATTATTTGAAAGTATTGTGCTGATATCTGTTTTCCGAGTTGGTTTCACCCGGCGGTTTTACGAAAAAAGCGGAGATCATCTGACGGCTGCCTGGGAACCATATTGGTCACAGGCGTCTGTAAGCGACAAATATTTTGATTGTCCCTGTCATATTATCCCAGGACATTTCGTCTTATAGAGAAAGGGCATAAAAATGCGGGGGAGGAAAAGAACATGAAAAAAGGTATGGAAACAGAGGCCTACCGGCTTTGGATCGACTGGCAGGAAAAAATCGTGTCTTTTCATGAGGTGGCGGGCTTTGAGCAGCTACCCTTTGCCACCCATGAAGCCCAACAGGCCAACGCTGTGATCCTCTTAGCTGCCGGGTTCCGATTTCAATAAAAAAGTCGCCCAACTTGGGAAAATCCCAAGTTGGGCATTTTTGCACTTGGCTTAGAATGGTCCCAGGTTCTTTTTCCAGGAACCGTCTTCCAATTTGCTCACAAGCTGCTGCATCTCCCGTTTGGAGTTCACAGTGTGGGTCTTTTCTACTAGTTCGTGTTTTTCTGTTTCTGTCAGGGCTTCAAATGCCTTCATTGCCAGCTCGTTTTGTGCCAGGGCCATACCGAATCCAAGGGGCAGAGCGTGTTTATCCATGCTGGCCTCCTGGTAGCTGGTCTAGATCATTTAGATCCGCTGCCGGAATGTCATTTTCCAGATTATCCCGGGCTAAATCGTTATCGATCTCCGGATATGCCTGATGGGGAATAGGCCGCTGGTGATAGACCTTTTGTTCTGGGCCGCTGGTTCCGGCAATAATGGGATTTGCCTGTTTTTTTCCGCTTTTGGCCTTGCCTTGGATTTGGGGTACTGGGGGCGCGTCATTTCGGGGATGGGTTTTGGTCCAGTCTGGACGGGCCATACCTTGTTTTGCCATACAATCACCTCGAGATAGGATTCCCCGAATGTGTCAAAGCAAATCAATTTTATCAGCTTTTCTGATAGTCTGCGGATTGACTTTCAATTGCCGCTTTTATCGTAGCTTTGACGATTGCCATGGAGCGCTGGTCGCATTCGCATAACATCCGGCCTACCTCTTCAATTTCGGAAGCTTTTGCCGGCCGCTCCGGGTAAAAAAAGTCGTCGGCTGAAATGGCTAAGGATCGAATGAGTTTATACAAGACAGCGTATTTTGGTATTTTCCCCTCGTTCTCCAATCTGTATAAATATCGTTCGGTAATTCCAACCTTATCAGCCAACGCCTCGATTGTGATGCCAGCGTTTTGCCTGGCAGATTTTAAAATTTCACCAAATGTTTCAGGGTTATTATGCACTGGCGGTTCACCTCCATACATAATTGTACTGATTTGCACCATGAAGAAAATGGCACACCAATTCAATTATAGATGAACTGTTAGTTCGGAGGCGTAAATTGGAGGAAATGGGGCCATTTTTCATAGCGTTCATCCATCTTCTGAGATTTTACAAATGCAGCGCTATTGAATCTTTCCCCATGCTGTGATAAAATAATCAAAACATTTATTTGAGCGGTTTCATGTGATCGATGGATTTTTGGAAAACCGCTGGAGGCTGGGAAGGAGCGCTGAGACTATGAGCAAAGCGGATGAATTGTACCGGGCAACCTGTATGGACATTTTGGAAAATGGATTTTATGATACACAGTTGGAGGTGCGGCCCCGCTGGGCGGACGGCACGCCGGCCCATACGGTGAAAAAGTTTGGCGTGGTAAACCGGTATGATCTACGGGAGGAGTTCCCGATTATGACGTTGCGCCGCACCTATTGGAAGACGGCGGTGGATGAGATTTTGTGGATCTGGCAGAAAAAATCCAATCGTGTCGCGGAGCTGGGCAGTCATATCTGGGACGAATGGGCAGGACCGGACGGCACAATTGGCAAAGCGTATGGATATCAGTTGGGTCTAAAGCACCAGTACCAGGAGGGGTGGTTTGACCAGGTGGACCGGGTGCTGTATGATCTAAAGCACAACCCCGCCTCCCGGCGAATGCTTACCAATATTTACAACTTCCAAGATCTGCACGAGATGAATTTATACCCCTGCGCCTATTCCATGACGTTTAACGTGACGGGGCGAACTTTGAACGCGGTGCTCAATCAGCGCAGTCAGGATATGCTCACCGCCAACAATTGGAATGTATGCCAGTACGCGGTGCTGCTGCATATGATTGCCCAGGTCTCCGGCCTGGAGGCAGGGGAACTGGTGCACGTCATTGCGGATTGCCATATCTATGACCGGCATATTCCGATGGTAAAGGCATTGTTGGAACGGAAGGGCTATCCGGTACCAGAATTCTGGATGGATCCTGGGATAACAGATTTTTACCAGTTTACCAGAGATAGCTTCCGGCTGGAGAACTATCAATACCATAGCTTTGACACGCCGATTCCTGTGGCGATTTGAGGTGACGTTTATGAAAGCGATTGTGGCGGTATACCAGGACTGGGGCATAGGAAAGGACGGCACGCAGCCTGTGACGTTGGCAGCCGACCGGCGCTTTTTCCGGGAGACTACCCGCGGCGCCTGTGTGCTGGTGGGGCGCAGGACCCTGGCGGACTTTCCAGGAGGGAAACCGCTACCCAGCCGGGTCAATCTGGTGCTGAGCCGGCGCGCCGGCGCTATTGCCGGGGCCCAGATTTGTGCCACAGTGGAGCAGGCGGTGCGCCAGGCAAAGGAACAGGAGCGCTCGTTTGTGATTGGCGGCGGAAGCGTCTACCGGCAGTTGCTTCCCTATTGCAACGAAGCGTATGTGACGAAGCTGGCGGTGTGCCCGGATTCCGATACCTGGTTTCCCAATCTGGATCAGGATCCGGCTTGGTGCCTGGCGGAAATCCTACGCACCGGAACGGAAGATGGGATTGGCTATACCATTTGTCGCTATGTTCGGCTGTATACCCCGCAGACCAAGGAAAATGATGTTGCTGCTGAACTGGGGAAAGACTCTAATTTTTAATTCTTTTGGAATTTTTTTTCGTTTCTTGCAATGCAAAAATTCGCATGCTATAATAATACGGTAGCCTGTATTGAGAAGGAGGAGAAGATTCTATGGAAAAGGAAAGCTGGAAAGATGTTCTAAGCAGGACGCTTTCCGGATTCTCTTCGTTGGCCCTTGCAATTGTATTCTACTTTTTTGTATTGCGATTTGGCCAGATTGCGGTGTTTTTAAAGCAGATTCTTGGAATTTTAATGCCGTTTATCTACGGCGGTGTTATGGCGTTCTTGCTAAAGACCCCGTGTAATTTCTTTGAAGATATTTTGCGCAGGCGCCTTCCCAAGAAGCTCCGGCGCCGGGCGCCAGGGCTGGCGGTGACGATTGTGATGCTGCTGGTTTTTTTGGTGCTATATCTGCTTTTGTATATGGTGATTCCCCAGTTGGTGGGGAGCGTGCGCACCCTGTTTTCCTCCGTACAGTCTGGGGCTGGCGTTGTGGCGAACTGGGTTCTTGATATCACTTCCGGCAATGAGATGCTCCATGCCTATGCCAAAGAGGCAATTGATGGTCTAGGTGGGATGTTGGGCAATTTTACCAAGCTTCTGGAAATGCTCCAAAATGTGCTTGGGGGCTTTGCCTCTACGGTTGGCACGGTGATGCTGACCTTGTATGACCTGATTATCGGCATGATCGTCTGCGTGTATATACTGGCAGACCGGAAGCGGCTGGCCCGCCATGCCAAAGCGGCGCTGTATGGCCTACTTCCCACCAAATACGCCGACGCGATTATGGACGAGATGGATTTCATTGACGGCACGTTCGTGGGATTTTTTAATGGGAAAATTCTGGATAGCGCCATTGTTGGACTGATTTGCTATGTTTTTTGCCAGATTATGGCGTTTATTACCGGATTCCCAAATGCGCTGCTGATCAGTGTGATTATTGGGATCACAAATATCATTCCTTATTTTGGCCCCATTGTGGGTGCTATTCCGACGGCGTTGATCGTACTTAGTTCCGGACCCATGAATTGTGTGATTTTCTTGGTATTTATTCTGATTCTACAGCAGATTGACGGCAATATTATTGGACCAAGACTGCTGTCGGGCCGGGTGGGCCTGTCCGGCTTTTGGGTGCTTTTTGCCATTACGTTTTTTGGCGGATTGTTTGGGTTTGCCGGAATTCTATTGGGTGTGCCAGTATTCGCAGTGATCTATGATCTGGTTAGCCGTCTGATTCTCAAGGGGCTGGAACGGCATGGAAAGCGGGAGATCTTGACAGAATCCCAGGAATCTGCCAGTTTATAGTAGGATGTTGGACAGCCTCCCTAAAAGAAAGAGAGCTGGTTTTCCAGTGGATTGGAGGGAATTATGAAGCAATTATACCGGTCGTACCGGGACTTACTGATTCTGACATTGGCGGCTCTTGTGGTAGGGGCAGTCGCCGGTGTGGTTGACGCGGGACTTGGCCATGGCTTACTTTTGGTGACGAAGTGGCGGACCTCCCACCCCTATCTTTTGATCCCGTTTCTCGGCTTTGGTGGCGTGCTGCTGCTCTGGGGCTATCATCGGCTTGGCGTCCGGCGGGGAGTATCCCCGGTGTTCCAGGCAGCCCAGGGAATTGGGAAGGGGGTGCCCCTTCAGACGATACCCCTGGCGGTTGGCGAAGCGTGGTTGACCCATCTGTTTGGCGGCAGCGTCGGACGGGAATGCGCTGGATTTCAGGTGGGCGGTACCCTGGGATACCAGGTGGGCGTTTGGCTCCCGGCAAAAAACGCGCCTCGTATTTTGACCATTGCCGGACTGGCGGCTGGCTTTGCCGGCCTGTTCCGGACGCCGCTTGCCGCAGCAGTGCTGGCGGTGGAGCTTCTGTGCGTTGGCGCGCTGGAATATCAGGCGTTGCTTCCGGCGCTGGCTGGTGCATGTATGGCTAGCTTTATCTCCGGCTTGCTGGGCTTGCCAAAGTTCGAATTTTCCGTAGTGGCAAACGTGGATCTTTCCTTTTCCTTTGTCTGGAAATTGGTGGTTTTGGGCATCGCTTTTGGCATACTGGGAGCTGTATTCTCCCTGAGTTTGGACAAGTTGACCCGATGGCTGCGTAAACGGCTGCCCAATCCCTATGTTCGGATTTTGGCCGGTGGCATTCTGATCAGTATTGTTTCGCTGATTTGCTGGGGTGGGCGGTATTCCGGCTTTGGCCAGGAACTGGTTAGCTTGAGCCTGGCGGGAGAGGCGTACCCCTTTGACTTTGTGATGAAATTGGCGCTTACCGCGTTGACCTTGGCGGTTGGCTTCCAGGGGGTGGCGGAGCCGCTATTTGTCATTGGCGCGGCTTTTGGCGGCGTCCTGGGACCGGTGTTGGGCCTGCCACCGGCACTGTCTGCCGCGTTGGGCCTGGCGGCGGTATTTGGAAGCGGCACCCATACGGTGATTGCACCGGTCCTGCTGGGGGCGGAGATCTTCGGCTTTCAATATTTGCCCTGTTTTCTGACCGTCTGTATTGCCAATGTATGCAACCCCAATCGTTCGATCTATCCCCGGCAGAGGAAGCCGGGGGATTTGGAGGAGGATAAGGTTCCGAAATCTGATACAGATAGAAAGCAGACCGCCAAGGAAGGCGCTTCTACCCAATCGCTTTAAATGCGGAAGGGGCGTGAGGCTTGCCCTTGACGCTCCATAAAGACGGTTTGTCGAAAACATTTTTCGGTAAACGGAGAAAGGATAAAAAGATTTCGTTATGAAACTGATTTCATTTGCGATTCCCAGTTATAATTCAGAGCAATATCTGTCCCACGCGGTGGACACCATTCTCACCGGCGGAGAGGACGTGGAAATTCTCATCATCAACGATGGCTCCACCGACCGGACGGCGGAAATTGCGGATTCGTATGCCCAGCGCTATCCCACCATTGTCCGGGCCATCCACAAGCCCAACGGCGGCCATGGGTCCGGGGTAAATCGAGGCCTGGAGGAGGCAACCGGACTGTACTATAAGGTTGTGGACTCCGATGACTGGGTGGACGAAAAGGCCCTGCAAGAGTTGCTCGCTACCATTCGGGGCCATCTGCATAAAGGGCTGGAGGCAGATCTATACATTACCAACTTTATCTATGACCATGCATTGGAGGGAACCAAGTTTACCCGGGATTGGAAAAAGCATTTCCCGGAGCACCGGTTCTGCACCTGGAAAGATGCCAAGCCCTTTTTTGGTTCGGAGGTTTTGCTGATGCACAGCCTGCTCTATAAGACTTCCGTCTTGCGTGGGAGCGATACGGTGCTGCCGGAGCATACCTTCTATGTGGATAACTACTTCGCCTATAAGCCCCTGCCCCACATGGAGCGGATTTTTTACTTAAATGTGGACCTGTATCATTATTTCATTGGCCGGGACGATCAGTCGGTGAACATCCGAAACTTTACCAAGCGGTATGACCAACAGATTCGGGTTATGGAGTTGATGGCTGATGCCTACAGCTATGAGCAGATTATGACCATGGAGACTGGGCTTCAAAAATATATGCTCCACTGCCTCTCCGCGATTATGGTAAACACCATGATGTTCTGTTGTAGCGGCGGCAATGACGAGATTCGGAAGGCGGCCTATCAGGATCTGTGGGAACACATTCGCGCACGGGATCCCAAGCTATGGGACTATCTGCGACATAAGGGAATGCCGGCCCTGGTCTCCTGGATGCCCTGGAAGATGCGTGGTTCGGCGATGCGAATTGGGTATCAAATTCTGTGCAAAGTGGTCAAACTGGGATAATTAATTTATACAAAATGTTCTTGGATCATTCAAAAATAATTCACCAATTTGCCCAAAGATGTGTTATAATATCTTTACAAACCAAGAGAGCTGGGGAACCGATGCCGTGGAAATTCTGCGGATAAGCCGACGGTGTACCTGTGACAAGTTCTCTGGGAGGTTAAATACGCACAGTGGGCAGCGGTTCGGCATGAGAACCGTTGCCCTCCTTTTTTGGAGGATATGATGGAACTAAAGCAATTGACTTTGGCGGAGGGGGAGCGGTTCTATGCCGCCCATTTAAAACGTGATTTTCCACCTTCCGAGCTGAAGCCTTGGGCGATGATGTCCGCCGCTGCTCGGGTGGGACAGTATGACCTTCTGGCTGCGTTGGATCATGGCGTGATGGTGGGCTATGCCTGGCAATTCCGTCCGGATACGGGGGCAATTCTCATCGATTATTTGGCGGTGCTGCCGCAGTATCGGGGCCAGGGCGTTGGCACCAGATTGCTGGCGGCGCTGCGGCAATACTATGGCGAGACGGGCCGGGGGGTTTTGCTGGAAAGCGAATACCCGCCGGAGGCGCCGGATTTGGAAGAGGCCAAACGGCGGCTGGCCTTTTATGCCCGGGCGGGACTGGAGGACACTGGGGTACAGACCCGGCTTTTTGGTGTACGGTTTCAAATTCTAGCTCTGCTGCCGGTGGAGAATCCAGTTGCAGCGATTGAGAACATCTATGGCGATATGCTGGGGCCAGCACGGCTTGACAAATTTGCAGTAATTGAATCTTAGAGGTATTGCGCAAAAAAAGCCTGCTCTCTCAAGGAAACTGAGAGAGCAGGCTTTATGCAATTCAATTAATCTTTGTGCAATTGAAAAATTAGTGTGTATCGTCCTGGTCCATATCCTCCAGCATGGGCGTACTGCCCAGGTAGGCTTTTACATAATCCGCAAAGGTGAGAATCATAAAAACAGCGCATACGGAGGCGATAATATTGACCGCGGAACCGCTGAGGCCGGGCAGCAAAACCAGAAGAATCAGGCTGATAAACAGTACGGTGGTACACAGCTTGCCGCTGAACAGTGCGCCGGACAGCATTCTCCGCCGGCGGAGATTTACAAGCCCTGCAATAAGCTGAAACAGCTCTTTTGCCACGAACAAGGCAATCAGCAACCAGAGCACAGGGTGCCGCAAAGCCAGACATACAATCAGCGTGAATTGGGTCAGCTTATCCGCAATAGGGTCTAAAATCTTGCCTAAGGTGGAGATCATATGGTATTTCCGGGCGATTTTTCCGTCCACCATGTCCGTCAGACAGGAGGCGGCTAAAATACCGGCAGCCAGGGCGAATTCCGCCTGGGTTTCGGCGTTTAGATAAATCCGGACATATACCGGGATCAGAACCAGCCGAAAAAGGCTGAGTAAATTGGGAATGGTCCAGACTTCTTTTTTCCAGTTTCTGACTCGCATGGGTTTTATCCTCCTGTATGGCCTACACCTTCTTTTATATTATATCTCCTTAAGGCGGTCGATTCAAGTCCTTTCTGTAACTTTTCCTCTGGTTTTTGTCCAAATGATCGAAAATGCCCATGTCAAAGGAGATGGTTCGTTTGACATGGGCATATGTAGTTTTATTGTGGAGGAATGGAAAACGAAGCGGCTAATTATAATTTAGAAGGCTAAGAAGCGTCCTGTTTGTGTGAAGCACAGTTCATCCGTTCCAGCCGGGCGGCGTTGACGGTGAACTGCATGGCAAGATGCTTCCAGGTGATTTTGTCCAGTTGACCAGTGATTGGCAGGCAACAGTAGGTTTGCAGAGCCACCAGGGATTGCTCTGTAGCCTCGTCCAACGCTCCGGTAACGGCTGGGGCGGGGATCTGGGGATAGAGCTGGGACAGAACCAAAAGCATGGCCTGCGCCACCGGCAGGAAGCCCCACTGCTGACCCTTTTGAATGACTTGACCAGCGTTCATCAAAGCCGAAATTGGTTGACACGTCTGCTGGCGTATCAGAGCTGGTTGGTAGGCGGCCCGGATGGCCTCCCAAGTCTGGCTATCGGTCACACCGGTGACCGGAAGATGGGCCATGCGCTGGAAAGCGGAGACAGCGGTCATGGTCTGCGGGCCGTAGATTCCGTCGGGAATCACGTTGGGGACAACCCCATCATCGACGCTGATGACCCGCAGCATGGTCTGTAGGCTTCGAATGGGCTGACCCAAGAAAGAAATATCCGGTCTCATCGAATTACCTCCTGACTGATGGGATCCTGACTGCCTAAGCGCAGATCCATGCCCGGGAACTGTTGCATAGAGGTTGAGCGGTTATAACGGGGCTGTGAGAAGGCGCCGGCTGTGACGCTGGCGTTGCCATCTCCCGAGGGGAATGCAATCTCATTGCGTAAGGAAGTGGTCTCGATACCGGAAAACTGATCATAGATCACATCCCAGGTCTGCCGCCCTACGATTCCATCCACCGTCAGTCCAAAGTAGCGCTGTACAGCTTCTACAGCCTGCCGGGTGGAGGGACCAAAAATACCGTCCACAGCGACTCGGGGGATCTGCGGAATGTAGGCGGAAAGAATCGATAGCATATACTGAAGGTGGCGAACCTTTTCGCCGGTGTTGCCCTGACGCAGGGAGTTGGGATATGCCCAATTGATGGCATAGAATTGTTGCCCTTCGCTACGCAGCTCCGATAGAGCGGTAACGCCAGTGTACAGCCGTACCAAAGCATACCAGGTGGCTTTTCCCACAATTCCGTCGGGAGTCAGATTGAAAATCTGCTGGAATGCTTTTACGGCAGCCTCGGTCTGACTACCAAAAATCCCATCCGCCACAGGAATTTTTGGAATGGCCGGATAATTTTGGGAAATTCGGTTCAGCTCGGCCTGAATTACTACTACGTTGGGTCCAGTGCTGCCGACCTGCACAGGCGTACCGGGATAGGAGGAGGAAATATCGCGGATGGGAGCGTTGGTGACAATTTCCACATCACCGTAGTATTGGCGCAGAATTTGAACAGAATTTTGGCCTTGAAGGGCTAAATTTTGACTGCCCCACTGACTGAGGCCTTCACAGGTAACTGTGGTGCCGTTGCAGAACTTCGCGGCCAATGGTTCCACAAATCCAGGCCGCCGCAGGTAGTTGTTGAATAGATCATCTACCAATTGGGACACATTGTCGAAAAAGCTTCGTCCATTGACAAAGGCCTGATCATAGGCAGTGGAATTGGTGATGTCGAAGTCATATCCGCGACTACGGTAGAATTCGGTGTACACCCGGTTCAGGGCATAGGATGTAATTGCCAAAATATTTGCCGTCAGGGCGCTTTCCTGCCAGGTGGGATAGATTTCGCTGGACGCCACATTTTTCACATAATCGGAAAAACGGACGGTCACGTTGGCGGCATAGGCATCTGGTGCTCCTAGGTGGACGGTTATGGTTTGGGGAACATAGGGAATGGTAGTAAGATTGGCCATAGCTCCACCTCCTATAGATTCTGCGGCGGAGTATTAAAATCCTCTACCCCATTCCAGTTTTCTGGTAGCTCCGGCAGGGGAACCATTTCCAGGTTTTGGGTGGTAACTACGTTGGGGAATATCTGAATTCCCGTGATATCGATTTGCTCGTAGTTTTCCAGCCACGCCGATAAGTTTACGGGGAGAAAGGGTCGTTTGCCCGTGTCCGGCGTCTGACCGGCGGAGACATCCGGCACCTCCAAAGCTAAGGGTTCGGTTTTTCCGCTGATGTTCGTCAGGCGCATGGCTAGAAGCCGTCCCTGGTTGTCATAGATTGTGACAGCCACATCCTCTAATGGTAGTTGGGCGGTAGAAGCGTAGGCTTGAACCTGTAAGTATCCAATTGCAGCCAGAAGAATCCCTCCTTCAAAAGATCTCACACTATGTTATGCGGCTGTCACAAAAAAGGTGCCCCCTTCGCGCATGGCGAAGGGGGCGAATCAGGTTTTACGTTGTGGATTCCTTGGGAGCACTTACCTCCCGGTAAAAAGCAGCGACGGCGCTGTTTATGTAGGGATTCAGAACTAGGTAGCCAATTCCGTAGCTGAGGACGCATAAAATCATCCAACCGAAGAAGGAAAGCTCCAGGCAGAACAGCTGCCCCTTTCGGCCCCGCATTAGCTCTTTGGAGGCCCGCAGGGCGTCCATTGCAGAGGCTTCCGGATGCTCTGCCAGCCAGAAGGGGGCCATTGCGTAGCGGAAATAGGCGATAATACCGGGAATCACAAACAAAAGGCCCCACAAAAAAATGAACAGACCAGTCAGAAACCGGAGTAACAGGGCGGTGCCAAACCGGTTGATCTGAGAAAATAGATCTGCAATGGAAGGATCATTGCGTCTGTGGAGATTTTGTAGGAAGTCACAGTAGCCCAACTGGACCGCGCCGCCAATGAGGAATTGGATGAGCGATACGATTGAGAGCCAAGCGGGTATTGAGAAAAAATTTCGATGGAACCGAATGTACTTTGCTGCTTCGGAAAAATCCATGGAATACTGCCAGGGAACTGTGACATTCCACTGGATGCTTCCACCCACGAGCATACCGCCCAACACCATGGCAATCATGGCGACGATGATGGACAGGGGCCAATTTCCTTGCAGGTCATTTCGGGCAACATCGCGATAGTCTTTTGCGTGCATAAAATCCTCTCCTTTCTTGACATGGCTTTATTGTAGCATGATCCAGGAGGGAATGCAAGGGCGTTTACAGTTTTCGACAGTAATATAGCTTGCAAAGTGCTACCGTCAAAGATAGCGCCACGGTGACAGCCAGGCAGGTCAAGCAGACCAAAACATGGAAATACCCGGCTACGATAATGACAACCAACATGGCGCTCAGAAAGATCCGGCAACCCATACTCTGGGCGTGGACGGCGATCTGGGCGTTGCGCTCGTCATGCGCTTTGATATAAAGCTTTTTTAAAGCGTCTTCACGGAAAAAGGCGCGAATATTGTTGAGCAAGCCAATGAAAAATAAGATGGAAAGCCCTAAGCAGGCGCCGGCTATAAATCCGTTCCACAGACCGGACCAGCGCTCGCTTTCCAGGGCAATGGGCGTGATGGTTTCCAGGTAGGCCAGCACCTGCACTGCGATCAAAACGACCAGGGCCAGCGCCAGAAAAATAGACTGAATTTTCAACTTTTTGCGGTATGTTTCCATGGTTTAACCTCCCTATAATTGTTCCAGCTCGGAGAAGTCAAAGACCTCTTCGATGGTTAGCCCAAAATAGTGGGCAATTTTGTATGCCAGGGGCAAGGACGCGGTATACTTTCCCACTTCGATGGAGGTAATGGTCTGCCGGGTGGTTCCTACGGCCTCGGCCAGCTCCTCCTGGGAGAGCTTGCGTTCCTTGCGCAGGGCACGAATTTTGGTTTGCATCCGATCAAGCTCCTTTCTAGCCAGTTCAGTGGGGCGATTGGAACAGGTGCTAAGTTAACTTTGCAAAAAAAGTATAGCACGCTTTGCATATAATGTCAAGCATATTTTACATCTACATT
>CAOJND010000020.1 GCA_948439445.1 uncultured Eubacteriales bacterium
GGGAGAACCTCCCCTGCCGCCTTGTTTGTTACCACAGGCATTGCCAATTTTGAATAAAATACTCCACGCCGGAGTAGACCGTGGTCACCAGAATTATGCCAATGACTACCCAGTTTACCACCGGGATTCCGGGAATTGCCATCATCACACACAATCCCACCATGGTGCAGGCCGTCTTGACCTTGCCGCTCCACCCGGCAGCAATGACTTTGTGCTTGCCCACGGCGATTAGCCGCAGGCCGGTCACCGCGAATTCCCGGGTCAACACAATCATCAGCGCCCAGGCTGGCATTACATCCCATTGACACAGCATACACATGGCCGCAATCACCAGAAGCTTATCCGCCAGTGGATCCAAAAATTTCCCAAAATCGCTGACCTGGTTACACTTTCGGGCAATCTGCCCATCTACAAAATCCGTTAAACTGGCCGCAATGAATACCCCCAGGGCCAGCCATAGCCACAGTCCGCTTTTTCCGTCGCTGAGATACATCAGCGCCATGTACAGTGGAATCATCAGCACTCGAACCAGGGTAATTTTACTTGCAGTCGTCACACTTGCGCCTCCTCCACCACATAGCCCACCAATTCGCCGTCCACTGCGCTGTCCACCCGAACCAGAATAAATTGGCCTACAGAGACTGGCTCCTCCGCGCTAAACCAGATCCTTCCATCGATCTCCGGAGAATCCGCATAGGTACGGCCAAAATACTGCCCAACCTGCGGGTCAAATCCGTCGCAAAGCACTTCTACCGTGTTGCCAATCTGCGCCTCGTTATAGCCGTCCATGATCCGGGATTGGATTTCCTCCACAATTCCCGCCCGGCGCTGGGCAATTTCTGTGTCGGGGTATTCCATTTCCGCCGCAGGTGTTCCCTCCTCCGGTGAGAAGGGGAACGCCCCTACCCGCTCCAGCTTTTGCTCCCGCAAAAAGTCGCAAAGCTGCTCAAATTCCGCCTCGCCTTCTCCGGGCAGGCCGGTGATGATGCTGGTCCTCAACACCAGCCCGGGAATCTGCCGCCGGAGCTGGGAGAACAGCTCCCGTAGCTGCTGGCCGGTTCCCCGCCGGTGCATGCGCTTTAAAATGGCGTCGTTGCAGTGCTGGATGGGAATGTCCAAATAGTTCACAATCTTCGGTTCTTGGGCAATGGTATCAATCAGTTCTTGATCAATCTCATCTGGATATAGATAGTGAATCCGAATCCAGTGCAGTCCATCGATCTTACATAGTTCCCGCAAAAGCGTAGCCAACAACCGTTTGTGTCCGGGAAAATCCGTGCCATACCGGCTGGTGTCCTGGGCCACCACAATCAGCTCCTTGGTGCCGCCGGCAGCCAGAAGCCGGGCCTCGTACAGCACATCGTCCAAATGCCGGCTGCGGTACCTGCCCCGCAGAGAGGGAATCACGCAGTAAGCGCAGTGGTTGTCGCAACCTTCGGCAATTTTTAAATAGGCCACATGCGCCGGTGTCGTCAACACCCGTCCGGTTTCCTGCTCCGGGGTATGGATGGAGCCAAACCACGCCACCCGCTCTCCTGCCAATAGCTGGTCAATGGCGTCCACAATTTGGGTATAGCTGCCAGTGCCTAGAATGCCGTCTACCTCTGGTAGCTGTTCCAGGATCTCTCCCTGGTAACGCTGGGATAGACAGCCGGTCACCAGAATTTTTCCCGCCTGGCCATCTGCCTTTAGCTGGGCCGTCCGCAAAATATGATCGATTGCCTCCGACTTGGCCGAGTCAATAAAGCCGCAGGTATTGATGACCACCACGTCGGCCCCGGCAGGATCCTGCAAAAGCGTATGCCCCGCCTCCTGCACCCGGTACATCATGCGCTCGCAGTCCACCTGGTTTTTGGCACAGCCTAGAGATATAAATCCTATCTTCGCCATGGAACGCCTCCTAAATCAGAAGAAATCATTTTCTTCATCGGATTCCCAGTCCGCCTCCTCCAGCACCTGACGCAAAGCGTTGCGGATAGATGCCCGACTGTGCCCCCGGCGGAGCAGCGCGTCCACCGTTCGCCGGATTTGCTTTTCATCCGGGACATCTTTCAGCCGGGTGCGAAGAAATTGCTGGATCTGGTCACTTTGATCTGGATAGTCCGCAAGAACCTGCTCCCAAAGCTCCCTGGGAATCTGTTTTTCATAAAGCATCTGTCTGGCCCTAGCCGGGCCATATCCCCGGGCAACACAGTGGTGGACAATCTGCCGGGCCGTGTCTGCATCGTCCACCAGCTTCAGCTCCTCCATCCAGGCAACCGCCGCCTTGGCCTGCGCCCGATCCTCACCCTTGTGGACAAGCCGCTGCTCCAAATCCCGCGTAGACACGTTAGAAGCGGTTACAATCCGGATCGCCCGCATTTTGGCGGACATCTCCCCGGCGCTTTTCCTGAGCACCATTAGCCGCTCCTGGGTCAACTCCTGGCCGGCATACAGGGAAAAATCCTCCACCGTCTGCCGGTATAATTTCATTGTGCTTCCGTCGCTCAACCGGACAAGATACCGTCCCATCCGATCGGGCTTTGCTGCCAAATGATCAATCCTCATCATTAAAATCGTCGGCACTGACCGCTACCGGCCGGTCGGCCGCCTTGGCAGGAGCCTTTGGCTGGTTCCCCATCAGCTTCCACATATTCTCCCGAACCTGGGCCTCCACCTGCTGGGCAACCTCCGGCTTGCGCATCAAAAAGTCCTTGACGCTGTTGACGCCCTGGCCAATGCGCTCGTCGCCCATGGAGAACCAGCTGCCGCTCTTTTGCACAATTTCCAGCTGCACCGCCAGATCCACCAGCTCTGCCCATTTGCTGATGCCTTGACCATATAGGATATCGAAATGTGCCTCCCGGAAGGGGGGCGCCACCTTGTTTTTCACCACCTTGACCCGGGTTTTGTTGCCAACCACGTTGCCGCCCTCTTTGATGCTCTCCACCCGGCGCACATCCAGCCGGACAGAGGCATAGAACTTCAGCGCGTTACCGCCGGTGGTCGTCTCCGGATTGCCGTACATCACGCCGATTTTCATCCGCAACTGGTTGATAAAAATCACCACGCAGTTGGTCTTTGAGATGGTGCCCGCCAGCTTTCGCAGGGCCTGAGACATCATCCGCGCCTGCAATCCCACAAAGGTGTCGCCCATTTCGCCCTCGATCTCCGCCCGCGGCGTCAGCGCCGCTACAGAGTCCACAACCACTGCGTCCACCGCGCCGGAGCGCACCAAAGCGTCGGTAATTTCCAGCGCTTGCTCGCCGGTGTCCGGCTGGGAGATCAGCATATTGTCCGTATCCACACCAAGCGCGGCGGCATACACCGGGTCCAGTGCGTGCTCTGCGTCTACAAAGGCCACCTCTCCACCCAGCTTCTGGGCCTGAGCCAAAATATGCAAAGCCAACGTGGTTTTACCCGAGGATTCCGGCCCATAAATCTCCACAATCCGGCCCTTAGGGACACCGCCAATGCCAAGGGCCGCATCCAGCGCCAGAGAGCCGGTGGGAATGGCGTCCACCACCATGTCCGGCCGGTCGCCCAGGCGCATTACCGTACCCTTGCCAAAATTCTTTTCAATCTGCGCCAGCGCCGTATCCAGCGCCTTTTTCTTATCCGTCGCTGGCGCGGGCGCCTCGTAGGTGGTCTTTTTACTGGCCATGTCCGTCTTCCTTTCTGTCATAACAGGCAAGCACTGCCCGTTCAATTCCTTCGTTATCCTTTGCGCGTTCACAGATTGTAAATCCGTTTTGCTTTAGTAGATTGCAGACCCCATCTCCCTGGCCCATGCCGAACTCCAAGCACACCAGCCCGCCCGGCTTCAGCGCCTCCCGGAAATTCTGAGCGATGGACCGGTAAAAATCCAAGCCGTCCGCCCCGCCAAACAGGGCCAGATGCGGTTCAAACGCTCTGACGCTTTCGGGAAGCGCCTCCATCTGCGACGCAGTGACATAGGGGGGATTGGAGACAATCAAATCAAACTTTCCCAAAAATGCTCCGGGCTTTTCCAGCGCGTCCACCAAAAGGCAATTCGCCCGCCCGGTCAGACCTTGGGCGCGGGCATTTTTTCTAGCCACCGCCAGCGCTTCCTTGGAGATATCCGCCAGGGTCACCCTGGCGTCTTTTACCCGGCTGGCAATGGCCAGGCCAATACAGCCGGAGCCGGTACAAAGGTCCAAAATCCGGGGTCTTTCCTCCAGAAACAGCGCCTGTTTGATGGCCAAATCCGTCACCGCGCAGGTATCGTCCCGGGGAATGAGCACATCCGGCGTCACCAAAAGGGTCATGCCATAAAAGTCCCACTCCCCCAGCACGTAGGCCAGAGGCTCTCCTGCCAAAAGCCGCCGCACCCCATCCTCCACCGCCTGGCACACCTGCTCCGGCGCATTCAGACCCCGATCGATTAAAAACAGCTCCCGGGACAGTCCGGAGAATTTGCACAGCAGGTTTTGCGCTACAAAGCTGGTGCCCTGAGGCGGCTCCAGCGGCGCAAGGGCCTTTTTGGTTTCCAGGTACAGCTGGGTGTACCGCCTTACCATCGATCTTCGCCCTCCTGCTCCGGCAGTACCGCCTGCAACGCCGTGATTCCCACCTGGATCATCTCATCATCCGGCTCATTGGTGGTAAAATACTGGAACCACATGCCGGGGGCCGTGAGAATCCGCGTCAGCAGATTATCGGTTCTACCCACCCACCGGTTCATCTCATAGCTCACCGAGACCACCAGCGGCAACAGCAGCAGCTTGCATACAATCATAATCAGCCGGTACAAAAACGTTCCCCGCATGGCTTCAAGGCCTGGCGCAACCGCCAGCAAAACCGACGACGCCACGGAGAACACCAAAATCGACAGCACCATCACCACCAGCAAAAAACTGGTGCCGCAGCGGGGATGGAGCCGGGTCTGCAATCGCACATTTTCCACCGTCAACGGCAGCTTGGCCTCATAGCAGCGAATGGTCTTGTGCTCCGCGCCATGGTAGGCAAACAGCCGCTTCATTTCCGACATCCGGGAAATCAAAATCATGTAGCCCAGGAAAATCAGCATCCGGATCACGCCTTCAATCAGGTTCACCCCCAGGTTGCTGTTAATCCACCGGTCAAAAAGGCCGCCAATCACCATGGGCAGCAGGAAAAACAGCACCACAGACATGCCCAGACCCATGGCCACGGCGATGCCGATGAGCACCTGCTGAAACTTCTCGCTGCTCATTTTCTTCTCCAGCCACTGCTCAAACTTGGACTCGGAAGCAGCTTCCCCCTCCTCCGGGGAGAGGTCCGCAGAGCGCATCAGCGCCTTTACACCAGTTACCTGGGCGTCAAAAAAATTGTATACGCCTCGGATCAGGGGCCACCGGAGGGGAGAATTCTTCTTTGGAATCCGCCGGTCCTTCACTTCCACCGTCATACCGTCCTTGCCGCGGACCACCACGGCATCCTTGACAGGCCCGCGCATCATAATGCCCTCGATCAAGGCCTGCCCGCCAATCATGGTTTTAAATTTCTCCTGAGATGGTTGTTGCTTTTTCATGGTACTTCCTCTCTCTATTGGGTGGCCGGAAGCCTCACGGTCACCAGGGTGCCGCCTCCAGGCGCATTTTCCAGGGTCAGGGTGCCGCCATGCATCTCCACAATTTCATCACAGACCGCCAGACCGATGCCGGAGCCTCTGGCCTTGGAGCTACCCTTATAAAACTTCTTCTTGACCAGCGGCAGCTCGTCTAAAGGGATTCCCGGGCCAAAGTCCCGGATCTGAATCACAACCTCCTTGCCCGTGTAGGCAATGGCCGCGTCCACCTGCTTTCCCTCTCCTCCATGCTTGGCCGCATTATCCAAAATATTTAAGAACACCTGGCGCATCCGCTTGGGATCGCAGGGTATATCCGGAAAGTCGTCGCTGCTGTCCTGGTAGTTCAGGGTAATTCCCTCCTGCCGCAGCCGGGTGCCATACATATATACTGTGTCCTCAAATTCACTGCGCAGGTCCGCCGGTTCCACATTCAGCGTCAGTCTGCCGTCTTGCAGCCGTGTGAAATCCAGCAGCTCCACCACCAGCTCTGTCAACCGTTGCGCCTCCCGGTGGATGATCTGCATCCCCCGGCGGGCATCCTGGTCCAGATCATCGGAGGCCAACAGCGTCTCGCTCCAACCGGTAATCGCCGTCAGCGGCGTCCGCAGCTCATGGGACAGTGAGGAGATAAACTCCGACTGCATCTTTTCATTTTGGCTGATCTTGGAAGACATCTCGTTGATCGTCTCCGCCAAATCTCCAATTTCATCATTGTATTTGGTCTGAATTTGGACGCCATAGCCACCACCGGCAATCCGTTTGGCCTTCTCTGTGATCTCCGCCACCGGCAGCAAAATTGAGCGGATGAAATAATTGCTGCTCAGCAGCACCACCAGCACGGTGGCCACGCAGATCGCCAAAGCGCTAAGCGCCACAACTAGAATCTGTAAGTCCAGCAGCTTGGTGGAGGTCACATACCGTAGCACACCAATGACCTCGCCGTTGCTATAGATCATGGGGCTGGAAACCGCCATGATCCGCTCACCGGTGTTGGGGTCCTGGCCCACATAAGAGGCAATTCCCCGGTTGGAAATCGCATCCTGCACATCCGAGGTAGCCGGAGACTGTGCCACCCATTTCCCATAGGATGAGGCCACAATCCGCCCGGCGGTATTGATGAACTGAAGCTCCATGGCATTCCGGTCCTCAAAGCTCTCGGCGTAGTTGATGCAGGATTGGTAATAGCCGCTGTAATTCTGGCTGGTATAATCCGCAAAGAATTCCGTGGTGGTTTTCGCGCGGAACCGCATGTCTGACTCCATATTGGAGTAGTAATATACTGCGAATACCACCGTTACCACCATGACACAGGCCAAGCCCAACGCGCTAATCAGCGCCACGGTATTCATCAGCCAGCGCCGCCACAGGCCGCCGGATCTTCTGGCAGATCCCGCCCCTTTTTTCCAGTTCAAGCGCCCCATTTATAACCGAAGCCCCAGACGGTGGTGATATAAGTCGGTTCGGCCGTGTTGTCCTCGATTTTAATCCGCAGGCGGCGAATGTTCACGTCCACGATTTTCAACTCTCCCTCAAAGTCCGGACCCCAAACCGCGTTGAGAATTTCCTCCCGGGACAGCGCCCGGCCAGGGTTTCGCATAAACAAGGTCAAAATTGCATATTCCACCTGGGTCAGCCGAACCCGAACCCCATTTTTCTCCATGGAATGGTTTCGGGTGTTTAAGACAAACGGCCCTTGGACCAGAACCTCTGTGTTGGCAGAACTGTCTCCCCCCACCCGGCGGAACAGCGCATCAATCCGGGCGGTCAGCTCCGCCGGAGAGAAGGGTTTGGTCACATAATCATCGGCGCCGGTCATCAAGCCGGTAACCTTATCCATTTCCTGGGTACGGGCGGTGAGCATGATAATGCCAATCTTCTTATTACCCGCTCGGATATTCCGGCAAACCTCAAAGCCGTCCATATCCGGCAGCATGATATCCAAAATCGCCACACCGATGTCCGGATTCTCCCGCAGCCGGTCCAAAGCCTCCTGCCCGGTGCCAGCTTCAATGGCCACATAGCCCGCCCGTGTCAAATTGATGACCACAAAGCTGCGAATATTGACTTCATCTTCCAAAATCAGCACTTTTTTCATTGAAAACTCCTTATGTCACGCCAGTTTTCCAATCCATATAAATCAAATGGAATCGATCTCCCAGGTTATCCCAAGCCAGCTCCAGTTCTGCTGCCGCCGGCTCCAGGCTGGCCGCATAGACCGTGGCGTCTGTCCTGGCAAGTACAACTCGATTCTCCTGCGTCGCCTCTTCCACCCGGTTTGCACCAGTCAGGGCATAGATAGTCATAATCTTTTTTGCCCGCACGCCATCTAAATCCCAGAGGAAAAATTCCACGCTACCCTCACTGCTCTGGGTTACAGCGATCCGGTCCAGCCAGTCCCGTTCCAGGCGCATGTACCAGCCACCGGTAAAATTATGATAGGTGAACATCTTGTCCACCTCTTTGCCACTGATGGTCATGGAATACCAGCGAATCAGAGATTGCTGGTTGGTGCGCTCCTCCAGGTTCCGCATAGGCACCAGACTGGGCAATTCCATAATTCCGTCATTGTCGATATCGTCCCCATAGACGTAATAATTGCGCAAAGTCTGCACGCTGGTGCCGGATTCGTTGGACAGGGAGATATTGGTCAGTTTTCCGTCCACCAGTGCAAAAACATCCGTCAAAATGGCGTTCTCCTCCACGGCGCTGGCCACATAGACTCCGGGCACATTCTTGTCCAATTTACCCACCGCCAGCCGTTTTAGGTGGTCCACAGGCTCGGAGATGTTCACCTCCGTAGAGCGCTCTAACTGACCATCCTGGTAATAATACCATTCGGCCACGCCGTTGTCCGCATCGGACATACCCGGGTGCAGGATAAACAACTCGCTATTGCCGTCTGAATTCAAATCACAGGTTAAATATTTGGTATAGTTTGCCATCATGAGCTGCTGGATCCCCTCCGGGCGGCAGCTATACACGCTGACCGAGCGCAGGACCTGATCGCTGACCTGCCGGCCTACTACAATCTCCACCCCCGGCATGTCGTCGATCTGCACATACTCCACCTGATCAAATGCAGAGCCGCCACTCTCTATGGTATCGATCAACACATATTGGTCCTGCACCATGGAAAAAATCAGGATTTTCAGTTGCTTTGTATCGGTACTTCTGGCAAACAACAACGCCTCTTGGTTGCCGTCACCCGTCAAATCTGCCATCTGCACCGTCTGCTGGTTATCCCCAGAGATTGGCGCGCAGTATTCCAGCCCAGCCATCGCACCGTCGATGGCCGACTGTAGATTGTTATATTCTTCCGACCGCTTGGGCAGGCAATACAGCTTGTCCACCGTCTTAGTAGCACAGCCGGCAAACAGAGCCGACACCACCAAAATCAGCAGCAGAAGTGGCCTGTGCCGGTTCATGGCATCGCCTCCATTCTGAGGTTTCATTATAGCACATTTCCTTTCAAAAGGAAAGCTGTTTCAGCACAACATTTCCCTCTCCCAAAAGGTTTTTTAATTCTTCCAGCATGCGGTTGTCCAGACTACAGTTGCTTCCCCAGCGCTTGCCAGTATCCGCAAAATACAGCACCACCGGGTCAATTCCGGGAAACATATTCAAAATTGCTCTGGTCTTACGCAGCGCCAAGCACGCCTGGGTCTCCAAACGAAGGTATAGCTTTCCCTTGTTGGCAGGCGTCTTTTGTCCTACGGCTGATTCGGCATAGTCCAGCAGGAGTCTGACCTCATTTACCAAGATTTGGGGGTCCTTATCCTCCCGTACCGACAGCCGGCCAGTGACCACAACCGCCAAATTCTCCTTCAAATGGCCTCCAAATTGGCTTAGCACATTGGAAAAGGCCAGCAGCTCCATTGCCGCTGTGTCATCCTCCAGGGTCACATACGCCATCATGGAGTTGTTTCGCGTGGTTTTCATCCGCACCGACTGCACGATCCCGGCAACGCACACCGTCTGATCATCCTTTGCGGCGCTGTCCTCCCCCAGAAGGGCGCTGATTGGCGTAACCTGGGTGTTTTTTAGATATGGCCGGTAGTCATCCATGGGGTGGCCGGACAGATATAATCCTGTAGTCTCCTTCTCCATGGTCATCCGCTCTGTTTTACTCAGCTCCGGCAGGTGGGGCATGGGGACCAGCGCCGTCTGATCCTCCTCTTCCAGCATGGCAAATAGGCCCATCTGGCCTTCCAGATTCTTTTTCCGGCTGTGGGCCACTGCGTCCATCATCGGCTCATACACCGCCAGCAATTCGCTGCGGTGGCAGCCAAAGCAGTCCATGGCGCCGCATTTGATGAGATTTTCCACCGCCCGCTTGTTCAGCGCGCCCTCGCCCATCCGTTGAAGGAAGTCCTCCAAGGAACGGAAGGGACCGTCCTCGGCCCGCTGGGCCACGATGGCGCGAATCAGCCCCCGGCCAATGTTTTTCACCGCTGCCATGCCAAAGCGAATGCTGTCCGCCTCTACAATATACTTATCCTCCGACCGGTTGATATCCGGAGGCAGGGTCTGAATCCCCATCTCCTTACACTCGGCGATATAGGTGGAGATCTTACCCGCCGAATCCAACACCGAGGTCATCAGCGCCGCCATGTACTGCTTGGGATAGTGACACTTGAGGTAAGCGGTCTGATAGGAAACCACCGCATAGCACACCGCGTGGGCTTTGTTAAAGGCATAGTTGGCAAAGTCCACGATTTCATCGTAGATCGACTGGGCCACCGCCTCACTGATCCCACCGGCCACCGCGCCGGGAATTCCCTGGGCCGGGTCGCCATAGACAAAAACCTGTCGCTCCGCCTGAATGATCTTTTGCTTCTTTTTGGATATTGCCCGCCGGATGTTGTCCGCCTGGCCCATGGTATACCCCGCCAGGGAACGGAAGATCTCGATCACCTGCTCCTGGTAGACAATGCAGCCGTAGGTGACCCGCAAAATCGGCTCTAGCAGCGGGGTCTTATAGGTAATGCCCTGAGGCTTGAGCTTGTTGGCAATGAATCTGGGAATGGATTCCATGGGGCCTGGGCGGTACAGCGCCACAATAGCCGTCAGATCCTCAATGGTGGTGGGCTTCATATTGACGCACACCGTGGTAATTCCGGCGGACTCCAGCTGGAACACGCCCTGGGTCTTTCCCTGGGCCACCATGGCGAAGGTCTGCGGATCGTCGTCCGGTACCGCCTCTATGGAAAAGGCCGGTTCCAGCTTCTGGATTTCCTTCTGGGCGTCGTCGATCACCGTCAGGTTTCGCAGGCCCAGAAAATCCATTTTCAGCAGGCCCAGCTCCTCGATGGTGGTCATGGTATACTGGGTCACAATGGTGTCGTCGTTGCGAGACAGCGGCACATAGGTGTTCACCGGGTTGGCCGTGATCACCACGCCGGCGGCGTGGGTGGAGGTATTGCGGGGCATCCCCTCCAGGCTTCGCGCCGTATCGATCAACTGGCGCACCCGGTCGTCCTCCTCGTACATCTGCTTGAGTTGGGGGGAGACTCGCAGCGCTTCGTCCAGGGTGATGTGCGGCGTCATCGGCACCAGCTTGGCCACCACGTCCGTCTCGGCATAGGTAAAATTCAGCGCCCGGCCCACATCCCGAATCGCGCCCCGGGCCGCCATGGTGCCAAAGGTGACAATCTGGGCTACATGATCCGCGCCATAGCGGTTCATCACATAGTCAATCACCTCGCCCCGGCGCTCCTGGCAGAAATCCG
Source organism: uncultured Eubacteriales bacterium (assembly GCA_948439445.1). Lineage (GTDB taxonomy): Bacteria > Bacillota > Clostridia > Oscillospirales > Oscillospiraceae > Faecousia. Next base: position 11,281 of record CAOJND010000020.1, read on the forward strand.
TATCAAAATCCGGCATACTGACCCGTTCGGGGTTTAAAAACCGCTCGAAAATCAGGGCATATTTCATCGGATCCACTTCTGTGATGTGCATACAGTAGGCCACGATAGATGCCGCGCCGGAGCCGCGTCCAGGACCCACGGGAATACCGTTTTCCTTGGCGAAGCGGATAAAGTCCCAGACAATCAGATAATAATTGACATAGCCCATCCGGCTGATGACCCCAATCTCATACTCCAGCCGTTGTAGATATTCCGGTGGAGCTTGGGGATAGCGCTCTTGGAAGCCGTCCAGACAGAGCTTACGGAAGAATTCCTCGTTGGTGTAGCCATCCGGTACCGGAAAAGAGGGCAATTTATATTGGTTAAACGTAAATTCCACATTGCACCGCCGGGCAATCTCGGCGGTGTTGGAAATGGCCTGCTCCACATTGGGAAACAGCTCGCGCATCTGTTCTTCGCTTTTTAGATAGAACTCCTCGGTCTGAAATTTCATCCGGTTTGGCTCGTCCACCGTCTTACCAGTCTGAACGCACAGCAGCACATCCTGGATCTTGGCATCCTCCTTGCGCAGGTAATGGGCGTCGTTGGTGGCCACCAGCGGCAGCTCTAGCTCTCGGGCCAACCGAAGCACCCCCTGATTTACCGCTACCTGCTCCGCAATGCCGTGGTCCTGCAATTCCAGGAAGAAGTTTCCTGGGCCAAAAATCCCGGAAAGCCGTTTGGCCATCTCCACGGCCCCCTGATAGTCCTGCGCCATCAGTCTCTGGGGAATCGCCCCCGCCAGACAGGCCGACAGGGCGATCAGGCCCTCATGGTGCCGCTCCAACAAATCCAAATCCACCCGGGGCTTGCCATAAAAGCCGTGAAGAAACGCCTCCGACACCAGCAGGCATAGATTTTCATAGCCTTTCATGGTTTCGCACAGCAGCACCAGATGGTACGAATCGTTGTCGATGCCGTGAACCCGGTCCGACATCCCCCGGCGGGCCACATACACCTCGCAGCCCAAAATCGGTTTGATGCCCGCAGCTTTTGCAGCTTTATAAAAATCAATACAGCCGTACATCACGCCGTGGTCGGTAATGGCGATGGCCTCCTGCCCCAGCTCCTTCACCCGGTCCATCATCTGGTTGATCCGGCAGGCGCCGTCCAACAGGCTGAACTCCGTATGGACATGCAGATGTACAAAACTCATGGCTGTTCCTCCTTTGCCAGCTGCACAATTTTTTGCAGCCGGTGACTCATGGCGGGCTTGGTAATCGGCGGCTCCATCATGGTGGCCAACTCCGCCAAGCTGGACTCCGGATTGGCCTCCCGGGCCAAAACCGCCTGTTGCAGCTTGGCTGGCAGACCCTCAAATTCTCCCCGCTGCCGCAGCCGCCGAATGGCCCGCAGCTGCTCCTGGGCGGCGTCCACCACCTTGGAGGTGTTGGCGTCGTCGCAATTGCAGCGCCGGTTCACCTGATTGTTCAGCCCTTTTTCCAGACGGGCCTCAATAATACCCATGGCCGCCACGGGCGCGCCCAGCAGGGTCAAGACGTCGGAAATTAAATCGCTCTGTTTAAAATACAGCACCTGCCCGCCGCCCCGGCGGGCAAGCTTGGGTGCAAAGCCCAATACCTCCTGCATCAGCGCGTTCGTCTCCCGGGCCACGCTTTGATGGGTGGTTGTCAGCTCCAAATGATAGCTTTTGGCAGGGTCCGTCACCGATCCCCCTGCCAAAAAAGCCCCGCGTAAAAATGCGGCCTTGCAGCAGTCCTCCTCCAGCACCGGCAGATTCACATGAAGCGCCAGGGTATCCGACGGGCCGAAGCCGTAGGAGAGCATCACCCGCTCCAGCTTCCGGGGATCTGTCAGCTGGAAGACCTGCTTGCCGGCGGCGCCGCCGGGCAGTATATCAAAGCTGAAGCCAAAGGCTTTTTTTAAAAGCTTTGGTAAAAATATCGCCAAAGCCTCGCTTTCAGTGACAATCTTTACCATACTCTGGGAAAACGTATTGCAGTAGAGCAAAATACCAAAGCACTCCGCCAAGGCGCAACACTTTTTCTGGGGAAGCTCTTTGCAGATCTCCCCCTTGACGCTTCGGGAAAAGGAAGCGTTCACAGCGCCCCCTCCTCTGACCAAATCCGAACCTCTGGCTCCAACCGAATTCCAGAGGATGTGTATACCCGGTCGGAAACCTGCCGGAGTACCTGACGCACATCGGCGGCGGTGGCGTCTCCCAGATTTACCACAAAGCCAGTATGCTTCTGCGATACCCCAGCGCCGCCCACCGTAAAGCCCCGCAGGCCGGCCTGGTCGATCAGCGCCGCCGCGTAGCCCTCCACAGGCCGCTTAAATGCCGACCCTGCTGAGGGCAGATCCAGAGGCTGGGAACTTTTCCGCCGCCGAAGCAGCTCCTGCATTCTGGCCCGGATCTCCAACTCCGAGCGCGGCTCCAGCGCGAATACCGCGCTGAGAATCACCCAGTCCCGCTGCTGAAAAACGCTGTGGCGGTAGGAAAAGCCCGCCTTGGTCCGGTCCAAAGTAAAGCATGTGCCGTCCGGCTCCATGGCCTCCACCTCTGTACAGATGTCGCAGATCTCTCCGCCGTAGGCCCCGGCATTCATGTATACGCCGCCACCCACCGTCCCCGGGATGCCATGGGCAAATTCCATACCACTCAAGCCTTGGCCTGCGGCAAATACCGCCGCCCTGGCCATGGTAACCCCGGCCATACAGCGAATATGGGTTTCATCCAAAAGCTCCACGCCGTCCAGGCAATCCTTTAAACAGACCACTACCCCTCGAACCCCTGCGTCCGGGGCAAGCACATTGGTTCCCGCGCCCAGCAGCCTGGGCTTACATGCCAAACTGGCGCAGACCTGGTATAGCTTTTGTAGTTCCCGCCGGTTTTTGGGAAAGGCCATAATTTCCGCAGGGCCGCCAATCCGGAACGAGGTATGCTTCTCCAATGGCTCTTCCATGCGCAGCTCCACATCCGGGAGCTGGGACGCCATATTCTGCTGTAAAATCGTCAAATTCATCATAAACGCCTCCGGGTGTATGATTTTAACTATACTATATCATATCCCGGATTTCATTACAATCATTCCAAAAAATTTTACAATCCCGCCGGCAAAAATTTTGGCCCGGAGCGCTTCGAAGACGCTCCGGGCCGGCACTGGAACCGTGTTTACTTTTCTACGATCTCCAAAATCTCCATGGGACAGACCTTGGCGCAAATACCGCAGGCAATGCACTTGGTGGTAGGGCCATCTTCATTTGCCACCATGACCTTCATGGGGCAGACCTTCACGCACTCGCCACAGCTGGTGCAGAGCTTCTTGTTGATCATGTACACGCCGGTCTTAGGATTCTGGGTAATCGCGCCCGTGGGACAAGCTTTGGCGCACTTGCCGCACTGGATGCAGGTCATAGGTTTGGCGCCGGTACCCTTGGCCACAATCTGAATGCAGGACTTGGCCGGATCAAATTCCTTGTAAAACGCCACAGAACAGGCCCGCATACACTCCAGACAAGCCATACACTGGGCATCCTTGCGGACAGAGAGCTTCTTCATAACAGACGATTCTCCTTTTTTCTTGGTATTGGATGCACTTATTATACCGGTTCCACCGGAAAAACGCAATGGGGAAATCATTGGATTCAAAAATAATTCTTGGGAGATCTTCCCTGACTAGAATCCATCTTCTTGCAGATACTAGGAAAGCAACTTTAGAACGCAGGAGGATACAGACATGAAGCGTAAGCAAATCCTTTCCCTGGCACTGTTATGCACCGTTCTTTTTGCGGGTTGCCGCAATGGAACCACAACCCCCACCGCTGGGAATGATGGCGTGGTAGATCCCACCACTTCCTCCACAAACAGCACCGGCTCCAACAGCACCACCAGCGCTACCAATGGCACTGGCTCCAATGGGGCAACCAACAGCACCACCAACGGCACCGGCTCCAACGGAGCAACCAACAGCACCACCAACGGCACTGGCTCCAACGGAGCAACCAACAGCACCACCAATGGGACTGGCTCCAATGGAACTACCAACGGCACTGGCAATCATACGCCCAGTGAAAGCACCACCTCTACCCAGGGTAGCCAATCCGGCAGCAACGGCACCCAGGGCGGCGGTAGCTCCAGTGGCAGCTCCCAGGGCAGCGGCTCCGGCAGCGCCGGCTAATCTCTAACGAATGATAAAGCATTTACAGCATCCCCCCACGCAGTAGCGTGAGGGGATGCTGCATTTTAACCAGATAGAAGCATTTGCCACTCTAGCGTAACAGTTCCATCATCCAGGACAACGCAGGGAATGCCAATTTTCCCCTCCGCTTTGACAGCGGCAAATAGGGGCAAGGCGTCCCGCAATTTCAAAAACGCTTTTAAATGGGAAAGTCCCTCCTGAAAGCTGCAAAATTCATAGGCGATGCCCGCCCGATCCAACGCCTGGATACATTCGACGCAGTCATTACACTGCAAGGTTCCATAGATTTTCATATTCCACTCCGTGATAGGGATTTTTTTCGCCGTTTTGCCCTTCGGCGCTCCACATGCAGGCAAAAAATTCTGGTTCTTGGCACCGGCGCGTCGTCATATGCAAACGCCTCCTGGTGATACTGCGCCATAATCCGGTCCAGGGCATGACGTTTCTCTATCTCCAGCGTCAACTCTTCCAGCGTCCCATAGCCAATCACGCTTTCATAGCACATGGTGCACTGGCGCTTCCCATCGTCCATCACCAGCGTGTGATCCCGATCCATTTCAAAGCTGGCATAGGGATGCTGTTCCATCAGGGCATATTTGGTCCCCGTCATAGCGCCGTGGAAATACAGCGTCATGCCGTCCGGCTCCATGCCGAAGTTCAATGGCAATAGATAAGGCGCGTTCTCGTCGGTCAGGCCCAGGTGGCAGACCCGGCACTTTGCCATGATGGCGGCGATTTCCGCCGGATCCGTCACCTCCCGGTCAAATCTGCGCACGATCATCCCCCCAAGTATAACATTTGGTGCTGATGTTGCGGCGTCTGGTCTGGGGATCAAACCCATAGCGGTTTAAAATATCGTCCGGATACCGCCCCGGCGCGGCCTCCAGTGCATCGCAGCCCAACCGGCGAAAATGGCTAAAGGCGCAGCCCAAAAGCTGATCCGAAAAGCCCTTTCCCGCCTGCTCCGGCAGCACGTCCATACCTAAAATGGTGCCTACTGCCGCCTGGGCTTTTCCCAGGCTCACCACAGCCACCGGCGCGTCCCCCAGAATGCCCACCAGGCAAAGCTCCGCCGCCTGCTCCGGCAGCGTTAGCCCCTTGGGCGCCGCGCCGGTCAACGGCTGGTAGTACAGATTGATGCTGGTACGCTGGCCACCGGCGCGCCACCATTTCTGGCGGGCAAAGGTGGATAGCTCCTGCGGCAAATGCGAATTGTCGTTGAGAAAGTCCGCCGTAAAGGTTCCATGGTCATAGCGAAGCTTGGATACACCCGCGTTATCGCTGTAGGGCAGATCCTCCGGCCTGCCCCAGTAGAACAGCCGCAGCAGCGTCCCCCGGATCACCGCCCCATGGCTGAAAATGGCGATGGTCCCACCGTCATAGGCCTGGGCCGCCCGCTCCATTCCCGCCAGAAACCGCTGGGTGTATGTATCGAAGGTTTCCGCGCCTTCCGCCCGCCAAATTGGGGGATTGTGATTAAAATTCCACATCTGCTCTGGTTCAAAATGGTCCAGATAGCCATAGGGCAGATCCTCCCAAGCCCCCACATCCACCTCCCGGAATACCGGGTCCCGGTGTAGGGACAAACCCTTGGGGACATAGATCGCCTGGGCGGTAAGACTTGCCCGGGTCAAATCACTGGAAAAGCAGGCGTCAATCCGAATATCGGCAAACCGCCGCTTTACGCAGTCCGCCTGCCGGTGGCCCAGGGGCATCAGCAGGGAGTCGTACTGTCCATGGAGCCGCCGGAACACATTTCCCTCAGCCTCTCCATGGCGAATGAGATAAATTTCAGTCATAGGTTTTCCTCAAATGGTCGTAATATAACTTCCCAATATTTTTTTCATCCGTTCCGCCGCCGCCACGGCGGCGGTTATATAGTCTGTCTCCGGGCTATCCTGCCAAGCGCCTACAATCGCACGCCCCGCGCAGACGATCG
>CAOJND010000021.1 GCA_948439445.1 uncultured Eubacteriales bacterium
GGGGCGCCCCCACGGAATTCCGCGGGCGGCAGAGAATGCTGAAGGATATCGATGTGCCGGATTGGACAACCATTGACGTGAACGATGTGTTCAATCAGGACGACCTGTTTGTGGAAATCCCCTTCCTGAAGACCTTTGATGAATACGGCCTGACTGCCAACTGGACACAGCTGGGCAACGCTTTCCGGGATTCCACCTTCTGGCTGGCCCATGCCAATGCCCATGCCCGCGCCAACCTGCGCAACGGAATTGAGGCGCCCTGGTCCGGTCACTATTCCTACAACGGCCATTGCGACGACATCGACTGGCAGATCGAGTGCGACTCCATCGCCATGATGGCCTTCGGTCAGCCCACCGTGGCGGCGGAACTGGCCTGGCGCTTGGGCCATGTGATGAACTATGGCGACGGCGTCTACGGCGGCGTGTTTGTTAGCACCCTGTATGCCGCCGCCGGTACGGCGGAAACCTTTGACCAGATCATTGAGGCTGGCCTCAATGCGATTCCTGTGGGAACCAAGTTCCGCACCATGATGGAAAAGGTCAAGAATTTCTACGACAACAATCCCGACAGCACCTGGCGGGACTGCTGGCAGATGCTGGAGGACGATCCCGTAACCCATCAAGATCGCTGCGTCGCCATCGAAGGCCCCGACTACAATATCGACGCCAAGCTCAACTCCGCCTACATTCTCATTGGCCTGCTGTACGGCGATCAGGACTTTGAGGAGACCATGCGCATCTCCATGTGCTGCGGCCAGGACAGCGACTGCAACCCCTCCTCCGCTGGCGGCATTCTGGGCAGCTATCTGGGTGCGTCTTTGATCCCGGAAAAGTGGACCGATGGTCTGAATTGGGACAATACCTTCAACGGCTTCCCCGAATATTCCCTGACCGACCTGATCGACATGAACGTGGGTCTGGCGCAGGAGTGCCTGGACCTGACCGGCGGCAAGATCGAGGACGGTACCTGGACGATTCCTGCCAACGAGAGCAAGGCGCTGATTCTGGAGCAGTGGCCGGAGCAGACCAATGTGGCCCCCTCTGTATCCGCAAATGTGGACCCCGATCCCGCTGATCCCACCGGCAGAACCTACATCTTCAGCGCCTCCGCCACGGATTCCGATGGCCAGGTTATGGATTACCAGTGGTTCTTCGGTGATCTGCAGTATGAGTCCGGCGCGAAGCAGACCCATACCTATCCCAAGGATGGCACCTACTACGCCATTTGCTACGCCACCGACGATGTGGGCAACACCGGCTGGAAGCAGGTGGAAATCAACATCGGTGTAAATCTAAAGCTGAACAAGTCCACCCTGCGGCTGAAGACCGGCGCCAAGAGCGTGCTGGCTCTGTCCGGCCTGCCGGAAGGCGCTGTGGCCACCTGGACTTCCAGCAATCCCGAAGTTGCCACCGTGGACGCCAACGGCGTTGTGACCGCTGTGAAGACGGGCAAGGCCAACATCACAGCGAAGTACAACGAGAGCAGCGCTACCTGCACCGTGACCGTGGTGGACGCAGGCACCCTGGTCGCAAAATACGACTTTGAAACCCTGGGCTCCACTGTGGAGGACGTGACCGGCAAGAACCATACCGGCACCGTCCATGGTACGCCTACCCAGATTGACCGGGCCGGCGGAAAGGCCATCAGCTTCACGGGCCGGGAATATATCACCGTTGCGCGGCAGGACGACTTTACCAGCCAGAGCGGCGACTACACCTTCGCGGCCTGGGTCAAGTCCACCGCCAACAGCACGTACCAGACCGTATTCCAGATTGGCCGTGAAAGCTCCAACCATGCCGGTCTGTGGGTGTTTGGCAGACAGTATGTCTTTGGCTCCGCTGCGGGCAACCTGGGCGGCTCCATCGCCTCCGGCGATTGGCAGTATGTGGTCATCGTACAGGATTGGGATCTGGGCACCCAGACCATTTATGTCGACGGCGTTGCCGTGGCACAAGGCCCTGCCGCTACGGCTCCCACCCAGGACGCAATGACCATCGGCGCCCGGAGCAACGGCAGTGAAGGCTTTGGCGGCGGCGTGGACGACGCTGCGTACTACACCAGAGTGATGACCCTGGACGAAATTTGCAAAGAGCTGGGCAAAACCACTTACACCGTGACCATCGAGAAGCCTGTGGACCTGACGGTTACAGTCAAGAATTCCAACGGCTATCTGATGAGTGCCAAGGAAGAAAATGTGTATCCGCTGGTACCCGGCGTGTACACCATCTCTGCGACCAACATCAACGGCAACACCTATGAAGAGACCATCACTGTGGAGGACACCGACCTGACTGTGAATCTGAACGGTCTGGTAGAGCAGAAGCTGTCCTTCAATCTGGCGGAAGGCGCGGAGGTTCTGCTGCTGAACAGCGGCAAGCGGATTGCACCTGCCAAGGATGGTTTGTACTATGTGTTCCCCAGCAACTATAGTTACATCATCACCAAGGAAGGCTTTGAGCCCATCCGTTCCACAGTGAAGGTGGACAAGGACAGCGGCGCCGTCACAGTGGACGCTTCCGAGATGACGGCCAGCGATCCCAGCGGTGTGCGTGTGGTTGCCGAGAAGGACGTGGAAGACCGCATCAAGGGCGGCTGGATCGGTGAAATGGCCGGTGTATCCTGGTCCGCTTCCACAGAATTTAGATGGCAGGGAACCATGGGTCCCGACAGCGGTGTTCCCACTTGGACGCCCAATACCATCAACGGCACTCTGTACCAGGACGACCTGTATGTGGAAATCCCGTTCCTGCAGGCCTATGAGCAGTATGGTCTGAACGCAAGTTGGGAGGTCCTGGGCAATACGTTCCGGGATACCACCTATCGCCTCTGGCACGCGAATTTGATTGGCCGGAACAACCTGAAGGCAGGCATCCCCGCCCCCGACTCCGGTCACTATTCCAACAACGAACACTGCGACGACATTGACTGGCAGATTGAGGCTGACAGCACCGGTATGATCGCTTTCGGTCAGCCTGCTCTGGCACAGGAAATGACTTGGCGTGCAGGCCATGTGATGAACTATGGCGACGGCGTCTATGGCGGTGTGTTTGTGGGCACCATGTATGCGACCGCCGGTACCGCCGAGACCTTCGATCAGGTCATCGAGGCTGGTATCAACGCCATTCCCACTGGTACCAAATTCCGCACCATGATGGACTTTGTCAAGGGTTATTACGACAATAATCCTGGCAGCACCTGGCGTGACTGCTGGCGTGCTCTGGAAGCCCAGGACATGGCCCATGACGACCGTTGTCCCGAAGGCAAGGACCGCGTTTTCAACATCGACGCCAGACTCAACTCCGCTTACATTCTGATCGGTCTGCTGTACGGTGAGCAGGATTTTGAAGAGACCATGCGGATCTCCATGCTCTGCGGCCAGGACAGCGACTGCAACCCCTCCTCTGCGGCTGGTATTCTCGGCTCCTACCTGGGCCTGAGCAATATCAACACCAAGTGGTATGAGGCCCTGCGTTGGGACGACTCCTTTGAAGGCTATGACGGCTACAGCCCCAACAAGTGCATCGAGACCAATATTGCCCTGGCGAAGGAAGGCCTGCTGATGACCGGCGGCTCCATCACCGACGACGGCGACTGGGTCATTCCCTACAACCCCAGCAAGCCGCTGATTCGGGAACAGTGGCCAGAAAAGGCCAATGCCGCTCCTGAGCTGACTGCCAGCGTAGAGCTTGATCCCGCCGATCCCACCGGCAGAACCTATCTCTTTACCGCCTCCGCCACGGATTCCGACGGCGAGGTTCAGGATTACCAGTGGTTCTTTGGCGATCTGCTCTTTGCCTCCGGCGCGGAACAGACCCACCAGTATTTGAACGACGGTACCTATTACGCGGTTTGCTACACCACCGACGACGTGGGCAATACCTCCTGGAAGCAGATTGAAATTGTTGTGGAAGGCGTTGACGAGCTGGCCATTGTGAATCAGCCTGAGGCTTTTGCGGGCCAGATCGGCGAGACGGCCACCTTCCATGTGGACGTGACCCGGAAGGATGTAACCTATCAGTGGATGTACTCCAACAACGGCGGTAAGAGCTTTGTAAACTCCACCATGGCCGGCGCGAATACCGATACGCTGACGGTTGCCATGAAGGCTTTCCGGATTGGCCAGATTTACAAGTGCGTCATCACCGATACCCAGGGCAACGTGGTGGAGACGAAGGAAGTGGCCATGACCACCGCTACCACCTTGGCCATCGTGACCCAGCCGGTTGACTACACCGGTGAAATTGGCGACACCGCCGTCTTTACAGTGGAGGCCCAGGGCGAGGGCCTGACCTATCAGTGGATGTATTCCAACAATCAGGGAAGATCCTGGAGCAAGTCTACGCTGCCTGGCTATAACACGGCAGAGGTATCCGTGGAGTTGAAGGCATTCCGCGCCGGCCAGCTGTACAAGTGCGTGGTCACCGATGTCAGCGGCAATGTGCAAGAATCTACCGCTGCGGCCATGTCGGTTTCTGACTGAGCAGTGGAACTGACTGGAACGATTACAAATCTGGACGCCAAAACACGCCCCTCCCTCCAGAAGTGCCTGGTTTGTGTGTAAGGCATCTAGCCCAATCCGCTGCCGCAGCTGCTTTGTGCGTTGGGTGACAGCGTGAAAATCTGTTTGGTTTTTTAACCATGGTGGGGGCTGCACAATTAGCCCCCACCGCTTCAAAACACAGGCAGCTTAAGAACACATTATGAAGGAGGACAAATATGCGAAAAAACTTTTTCCGGCGGAGCATCAGCGTATTACTGACACTGACGCTGCTGCTGGGGCTCTTGGTGCCGGTTTATGCGGCAGACCCCGCTTCTGCTGCGAAAGACGGATTTGAGTACACGCCCGATAAAACCGTAAATATCATCTTTGATACCGATATTGACTCCGATGTGGATGATGCCGGCGCTATGGCACTGCTCCACTCCTATGTACAGGAGGGCAGAGCCAATCTGCTGGCAGTCATTGCCTGCTGCTACAGCGGATTTGCTGCACCCTGTATTGACGCAATCAATACTTACTACGGATTGCCTGATATTCCGGTAGGCGTAGCTTCTACCTCACCCGGTGGAAGCGCGGGATCCAGATATCAGCAGTTCGTCGCGCAGACCTATGCCAACGACATTAACCACGATTACTATGCCAGACCTGCGCTGGAGGTCTACCGTGAGACGCTGGCAAAAGCGGAGGACAACAGCGTTGTTTTGGTTATCGTTGGCACCTTGAATACGCTACAGGAGCTGCTGCAGTCTCCTGCGGACAGCTACAGCGACTTGACTGGTATTGAACTGGTTCGGAAAAAAGTCAAGCTGTGCTCCATCATGGCGGGCTATTTTCCCTCGGGTTCCGAAAACAATATGCGCTTTGATCCTGCGGCTTCGATCTATGTGGAAGCAAACTGCCCTGCTCCTATTTCGTGGAGCGGATGGGAGATCGGCAGCAAGATTAAGACCGGAAATACCCGCAATCTGATGGCGGAGGACGATCCGGTTCGAAAGAGCTATGACCTCTATTTCGGCAATACGACCAGCGGCAGAGAGAGCTGGGACCCCACCTCTGTGGTTTATGCCGTAGAGGGTGCGGGAGACTACTGGGATGTCCAGGCGGGAAAAGTCACGATTGATCCTGCCAATGGGTCCAACACCTGGGAGGCGGATCCCACTGCAAACCAGGCCATTTTGGTGCAGAAGATGAATCCCAACCTGGTGGCGGATGCCATCAATGCACAGATGGTTAAGGCCACCAAAGGCGCATCCGCTGAGGCTTACTGGGAAATCATCGACGATGCCGATTCTCGCGTGACCTATTCCAGCGGATTTAGAGTGAACGCGGCCAACGGTAAGCGGTATAACAGCACCGGACACAACTACAACGCAGAGGGTGCCACAGTGGATCTGGCTTTCTCCGGCATCGGTATTGAGATTTTTGGCGGTATGCAGTATCAGCATGGCAAAGCGGAGATCTATATTGATGGCAGCTTGGAAGGAACGATCGACACCTATCAGGCCACAGAGGTGCTCAGTACGAAGATTTTCTCCAGCCGGGTGCTGGAAGACGGGGAGCACACGCTGCAAATTAAGATCCTTGCGGATAAGAGTCCTGCTGCCCAAGGAACTTATACGGACGTTGACTACTTCCGTGTAATTCGGGCCGATCCGATTCCGGAGATTCCGGTTGTCAAACCCGATCCGGAACTGGTTGCCCATTGGACCTTTGATGAAAAGGCGGAATCGTCCTCGCTGATGATGGATCAGACCGACAATGCGCACAATGGTAAAATCAGCGGCAATCCGGAGATTACAGAGGGAATTGTGGGTAATGCGATCCATTTTACCGGCAGTGAGCAGTTTATCACGGTTCCTGATGCGGATGACCTGGATTTCACCGCAAAAGATAGCTTTACGATTTCCACTTGGGTCAAGGTTGAAGCTCGTGGAACCGACTGGGTCACGATCCTGCGCAAAGGAGCCAATGCCAGTACAGGCTATTACTGCATCGGCCTGGTGATTGCTACCAACAGCGGAGCCTTCAACTTTGGCGCACCGAACAACAATAACATTAACAACGGAAAAACGGCGCCGCTGAATGAATGGGTGCTGATGACCGCAGTACAGGATGCAGACACCGGTTTGCGCACCCTGTATCTGAACGGCCAGGCCGTTGCCACTGGCCCGGCAGATGGTCGTGCCAACGATAATGATTTGACCATTGGTGCGTCCTGGAATCCTACCAGACGGGAACCCTTTACCGGATGGCTGGATGATATGCGGATTTATAACTATGCTTTGACCAAAGAGGAGATTGGAAGCCTTTACCAGTTCAGGGCGGTTATGGATCAAATTGCAGCGATAGGCCAGGTGACGCTGGAAAGTGGTGATGCGATTCAGGCTGCAAGAGAAGCCTATGATGCTTTGAAGGCTGAAGAACAGGCGTTGGTCGCCAATTATCAGACCCTGTTGGATGCGGAAGAAGCCTATGCAAACCTGCTGAAGCCTGTTGAATTGGCTATTGTTGAGCAGCCTGTGAACTTTGCGGGCCAGATCGGCGAGACGGCCACCTTCCATGTGGACGTGACCCGCAAGGATGTGACCTATCAGTGGAAGTACTCCAACAACGGCGGCAAGAGCTTCGTCAACTCCACCCTGGCCGGTGCCGATACGGATACCCTGGCAGTGGAGATGAAGGCTTTCCGTGTTGGCCAGCTGTACAAGTGCGTCATCACCGATACCGAGGGCAGCGTGGTGGAGTCCGAAGCCGTGGCCATGACCACTGCTACCACTTTGGCCATTGTGACCCAGCCGGTTGACTACACCGGCGCGGTTGGCGACACCGCCGTCTTTACGGTGGAGGCCCAGGGCGAGGGCCTGACCTACCAGTGGATGTATTCCAACAATCAGGGAAGATCCTGGACCAAGTCCACACAGCCTGGCTATAACACGGCGGAAGTATCTGTGGAGTTGAAGGCATTCCGCGCCGGCCAGCTGTACAAGTGCGTGGTCACCGATGTCAGCGGCAATGTGCAAGAATCTACCGCTGCGGCCATGTCGGTTTCTGACTGAGCAGTGGAACTGACTGGAACGATTACAAATCTGGACGCCAAAACACGCCCCTCCCTCCAGAAGTGCCTGGTTTGTGTGTAAGGCATCTAGCCCAATCCGCTGCCGCAGCTGCTTTGTGCGTTGGGTGACAGCGTGAAAATCTGTTTGGTTTTTTAACCATGGTGGGGGTTGCACAATTCGCCCCCACCACTTCAAAACAAAGGCAGCTTGTCGAAAGCACTTTTTCGACAAGCTGCCTTAGACTGTCGAAAAACCCCTTTGGGGTTTTCCGCCAAAAGAGCCGCAGTTTGCGCCGCGCAACTGGCACACTTGCAGCCTGAGAAGTATTTTCTGCCACGCACATGTCGCGGCAGAAAATGATTTAACTTTCTTCGCCGCCTGCGGGCGGCGAACTCTGCGAGGCTTTTTTGACAAGCTGCCTTTGTTTGGGACTGCTGTAAAAGGAAGGCTTTACAGCGGTCCCTTTTGCAATAAAAATATTTTGTGCGCGCGGGGAGTATCCGCCGCGATGATTTCCCCATGGATGGGGCATCCTGGGAAAAGAGGATTGCAAAAAGAAATGATTCATGATATAACGAGAGCAGCAAAAATGAAAAGGGGTCTAAAATGAAAGCGTATTGGGAGTTATTTATTACCTTTGCCAAGGTCGGGGTGATGACCTTCGGCGGCGGGTACGCCATGCTGCCAATTTTGCAGCGGGAGGTCTGTGAGACAAAGAAATGGGCCACCGACGATGAGATTATGGACTACTACGCCATCGGCCAGTGTACCCCCGGGGTAATCGCCGTCAATACCGCCACCTTTATCGGCAAAAAACGCAAGGGCATCCCTGGTAGCATCGTGGCCACATTGGGTATGGTGTTTCCGTCTTTGATGATCATCACGCTGATTGCGGCGGTCATCAGCAATTTTGCGGAACTGGCGGTGGTGCGTAACGCCTTCGCCGGCATTCGGATCTGCGTCTGCGTGTTTATCTTTAACGCAGTGATCAAGCTGTGGAAGTCCGCCGTGATTGATTGGCCCACCACACTGCTGTTTGCCGCCGTGTTTCTTGGATCGGTGTTTTTGAATCTCTCCCCAATTTTGTATGTTGTACTGGCTGCCGGAGCGGGCATCGCCCTGACGGTAATGGGGGTGCGGAAGGTATGATCTATCTGGAACTATTTTGGCGGTTCTTTTTGACCGGCTTGTTCAGCGTAGGTGGTGGCATGGCGACCATCCCTTTTTTGCAGGACATGGCTCAGGTCACCCACTGGTTTAACGCAGCCCAGCTGGCGGATATGATTGCTGTGGCGGAGAGCACGCCCGGTCCCATGGGGGTCAATACAGCTACCTATGTGGGATACACCGTAGGGGTGCCTTTGTATGGAATCCCCGGCGGCATTTTGGGCGCGGTGATCGCAACCCTGGGGTTGGTGACGCCTTCTGTGATTGTGATCTTGCTGGTTGCCCTTTTTTTGCAGCGGTTTCGCAAGAACCGGTATGTGGACGCGGCGTTTTACGGTCTACGGCCTGCCTCTGTGGGACTTATCGCTGCGGCGGGGGTCAGCATTGTCCTGCTGAGCTTTTTCCAGGTCAGCGATATCTACAGCGTGATCCAGGGAGTTCGCTTGGACGTCCGGCATCTGCTGCTGGCGGCGGTGGTGCTGGCGCTGACCCGGTGGGTGCCGCAGACAAAAAAGCTGCATCCCATCTGGATGATCCTACTGTCTGCAATTGTGGGGATCGTTTTTGGCTTTGCCGAATAGCAAAGCCCTTGCGCCAGGAAATCTTCCGGTTAAAGCGGGGAAGATGGGATTTGCTCCGTGTGCTGGATTTGCAGCAGGAGCGCTGGAAGCTGGGCCAGGCTGGGAATCTCATAATCCACGGGAATCTCAGGATCTCGCGGTTTGCCCCAGGGGTTAATCCAGCAGGTCGCCATACCGGCGTTTCTACCGCCCCGGATGTCGGAGGTCAGGCTGTCGCCCACCATCATGGCCCGGCGAACATCAAAATTCGAAATCTTAGCAAAACACCGGATGAAAAACTCCAAAGTGGGTTTGTTGGCGCCGATCTCCTGGGAAATGAAAATCCCTTGAAAAAACCGGGCCAGGCCGGCGCTTTTGATCCGGGACGCCTGCACGCTTGCGGTGCCGTTGCTGGCGAGATACAGCTTGTATTTTTTGCGCAGTTGTTCTAGGGCCTCTTCCGCGCCGGGCAGGAAATAGTGTCCCACGCCCAGTAGGCCCTCGTACATCCGGGCGCATTCCACCGGGTTGATCGGAACACCCAGCTCTTCAAATAGCGCGCCAAACCGCTGTACCAGCACCTGGTCTCGGGTCAGCTCGCCCCGCTCCAGCATTTGCCAGTGGAGCTGATTGAGCAGATGATACCGCGCGAGAATCTCCTGGGTTGGCTCCAGGCCCAAGCACCGGAAGGTCTTGCTGACGGCGATTCGCTCCGCTTTGTGAAAATCTAAAATGGTGTCGTCCAAATCCAAAAATAAAAATTCAATCACTTCGTTAAACTCCTTTCCACCGCCCGGGCGATGGCCGCGAAGGTTGGAATGTCCAAGGTTTCGCCCCGTACCGACGGCGACAGGCCGCATGATTGCAAAACCGCCCCGGCGCCGGCTTTTCCCAGTTGGGGGAACCCGGAGGCTAGACCATTTTGCAGGGACTTGCGCCGCATGGCAAAGCTGGAACGTACCACCCGGAAAAACAGCGCCGGATTCTCAATTTCCCAGGGCAGCTCTTTGCGGACCGCCAATTTTACCACCGCTGAGGTCACCTTTGGCCGGGGCAGGAAGCAATCGGGTCCAACCTCAAACAGCAGCTCAGGCTGGGCGTAGTACTGGCAGAGAATGGAAAACGCGCTGTAATCCGCCGTACCGGGCCCGGCGGCGATCCGTTGTGCCACCTCTTTTTGCACCATCACAGTGATGGTATCGAAGCATGCCGCCTTGAGCAGCGCAGTGAGCACCGGCGAGGTGATATAATAAGGTAGGTTGGCGCAGGCCATAGGCCGCAATCCGCCCAGCTTTTGTTGCACCAGAGCGGGGATGTCCTGCTGGAGAATATCCCCAAATACCAGCTCCAGATTGGAAAACCCTTCCATGGTCATATCCAAAATGGGGCCTAGCCGCTGGTCAACCTCCACAGCGCAGACCTTTCCCGCCCGCAGACAAAGCTGCTGAGTCAGAGAGCCGATCCCAGGGCCGATTTCCAGAACGCCGGTCTGCCGGTCTATTCCAGCCTGCTCCGCGATCTGCTCTGGGACCCAGCTTGCAGCCAAGAAATTCTGCCCTTTGGCCTTGGAAAAATGAAAGCCATAGGCCGCCAAAATTGGCCGCATGGTTTGTATATCACAGACGTCAATCATATCAAAAAACCGCCTTTCACCTGGCTATCATACCAGATGAAAGACGGTTTTGCAACGAGAAAATCAACCCAGGATGTAGACCTGACAGCCTCTGCGGCCAAAGGCAAAGCATTCGGACTCGGTATTGTAGTACAGATCCACCCGATTGCCCACAATGGCGCCGCCGGTATCCTCCGCGGTGGCAAAGCCGTAGACATACGCGCCGTCATCGGAGACGATGTACATTCTGGTTCCGTAGGGGATCACGCTGGGGTCCACGGCGATGGCGCCGTACCGGGCGGTGGTGCCGGTGGCGGTGATGCCGGACTCGGAACCGCAGGTGTAGGCGGTGGCCGTCACCTGAAGCTTTCTGGTGTAGTGCAGCGTTTCCCCGGAGGGAAGGGTCAGGGTATTGCTTCCGGCGGGAGCGGGGGAGGCTTCCTGGGCGGTGCCTCTGGCGATTACCTGCTCCACAGGTTCCGTTACGATTTGTTCTTCCAACACAGTGCGGCTGATCTCCCGGCCCTCTTTGTAAAGGACCTTGGAGATGCAGCGCAGCTCGCCGTCTTGGCCCTGGGTTACCACCTTCTCCTGCCCCTGGGGCAGCGTGTCGTCGTCCACATAAGTTGTCTCAAAGGGAAGGGCCTTGGAGTAGGTTTCCAGCGCCTCTACCGTCCGATCGATGGTTAGAATCATGCCGTCATAGGTCTGCTGGCCCAGCTCTGCTGACACCGTGGCGCCGGCGCTCAATTCCACATTCATTCGGCTTAGAAGCTCCTGCACCGTCTCGCCATAGGAATCGACCTGAATGGTCTGACCGTCGTCTTCAATGGTCACGGTTTGTTTTCTTTGGATGGTGATTTCAGAAACACCGTTACTCTCCTGGGTTGTGTAGCTGTCCTCTGTACCCAGAGATAACCCCGCCTCGTCCAGAACGTGGGCTGGATCTGTGGCATGGGTGGTGTGGACCACGACCTGATCCCCGTCTGTTATTACGTATGTATTCTGGGCGAAGGCAGCCTGGGACAGAAACGCCATGGCCAGTAGTACGGTTAAACCCATGGCGGTAAAGCGAACCAGCTTTTCCTGTTTGCAGGAAACGAACTGTCTAATTCTGCGCATAGAATACTTCCTTTCCAATTTCTCGGAGCAAGCGCTTCGGATTGAATTGTTTCAAATAGTTACAGCGCATACATGCATGAAACAATGAATGTATTATAACAAATTTTTTTAAAAAATCAAGTATTTTATGCAATCCGGATACAAAACCGAACTTTTATGTAATCTTGTTGTATATTTTTATGTAAACCGCGTTGTATAATGCGACGAATATTGCTTTTGTTCACCGGTTTTTTTATGTAATAATGTAACGAATCATTACAATTTTGGTCGTTATTTGTTATAATTCTGGAAATTTTTAGGTTTCCAGGTTATGGTTACCTTCTGTAACCATTTTGACGGGATTTTTCCGGAATTTGACGCCATTTTTTCCCTATTTGCAAGAAAAAACTTTTGGGCAAAACCATTTGACAGCCGTCATTTTTTGTGCTATAGTTACACCAATTCACAGGCTGTGACGAAGACATGGAACTTGGTAAGACGCCCAGAGAGGAGCCTGCTGGCTGGAATGGCTCTGCGTACTGCCCTGTTTCCCACCACTTCTGAGCCGCCCGGCGGAAATGCCGGGACGGGTGCGCCCGTTATCGCGTCAATGAGTGGCGGCGTCTGTCCGCAACCAGGGTGGAACCGTGGAATACTGTTTGTATCCCACCCCTGAATTTCAGGGGTGGGTTTTTGTCTGCCCCAAGCTTGAAGGAGGGACTTATGATGTCCGAAGAAAATCTGTACACCTTTGAAAATCCCGAGTATCGCAAGACCTATTGGCATACCTGCTCCCATGTGATGGCCCAGGCGGTGAAGCGGCTGTGGCCGGAGGTTCAGCTGGCCATTGGCCCGGCCATCGACCAGGGCTGGTACTACGACTTTGACTCTCCCTTCTCCTTTACCCAGGAGCATTTGGAGAAGATTGAGGCGGAGATGAAGAAAATCTGCAAGGAGCGGCTGCACCTGGAGCGCTCCGAAAAGCCCCGGGCGGAGGCCATCGCCGCCATGGAGGCCGCCAACGAGCCGTATAAGGTGGAGCTGATTCAGGATTTGCCGGAGGACGCGGTGATTTCCTTCTATACCCAAGGGGAATTTACCGATCTGTGCGCCGGCCCCCATTTGGACTCCACCGGCCGGATCAAGGGCAACGCCCTGAAGCTGACCCAGTGCTGCGGCGCTTATTGGCGGGGCGACAGCAAACGCAAAATGCTCCAGCGGATCTATGGCGTGGCGTTTCCCAAGAAGGATGAGCTGGACGAATACCTGAAGGCCCAGGAGGAGGCACGCAAACGGGATCACAACAAGCTGGGCCGGGAACTGGAATTCTTCACCACTGTGGACGTGGTGGGCCAGGGCCTGCCGGTCATTCTGCCCAAGGGCGCCCGGGTGATTCAGACCCTACAGCGCTGGGTAGAGGATGTGGAGCAGGAGCGGGGCTATCTGCTGACCAAAACCCCGCTGATGGCCAAGCGGGAATTCTATAAGATCTCTGGCCACTGGGATCACTATTTAGACGGCATGTTTATTCTGGGCGACCCCTATGATGAGACCAAGGAGTGCTTTGCCCTGCGGCCCATGACCTGTCCGTTCCAATACCAGGTCTATCTAAACCGGGCTCGTTCTTACCGGGATCTGCCCATGCGCTTGGGAGAGACTTCCACCCTGTTTCGCAACGAGGATTCCGGCGAGATGCATGGCCTGATCCGTGTCCGCCAGTTCACCATTTCCGAGGGGCATTTGGTTCTGCGTCCGGATCAATTGGAACAGGAGTTTAAGGACTGTCTAGATCTGGCAAAGTATTGCTTGGATACGGTGGGCCTGCTGGACAAATGTACCTTCCGGTTCTCCCAGTGGGATCCGGCCAACCCCAACAACAAGTATGAGGGCACCCCGGAGCAGTGGGAGCAGGCCCAGCAGGTTATGGGTCAGATTTTGGATGATCTGAACGTGGACTACTCCGTGGGCATTGACGAGGCTGCGTTCTATGGGCCCAAGCTGGATATCCAGTATCGGAATGTCTACGGCAAAGAGGATACCCTGGTCACGATCCAGATCGACATGCTGCTGGCCCAGCGGTTCGGGATGTACTATATCGACAGCGACGGGGAGAAAAAGCTGCCCTATATCATCCACCGCACCAGCTTGGGCTGCTACGAGCGCACGCTGGCCTACCTCATCGAAACCTATGCCGGCGCGCTGCCTCTGTGGATGATGCCCACCCAGGTCAAGGTGCTGCCCATTACGGACCGGGCCCACGACTATGCGGCGGCTGTGGTGGACAAGCTTCGCAGCGCGGGAATTCACTGCGAGGCGGACTTCCGCTCGGAAAAGCTGGGCTACAAGATTCGGGAGGCCCAGGGACAGAAGATTCCCTATATGCTGGTGGTTGGCGATAAGGAGGCGGAGAGCGGCACAGTGGCGGTTCGCACCCGCTCCGGCGGCGACGAGGGCGTGATGGAGTTGGACGCTTTTATGGCCCAGTGCCTCCAGGAGATCAGAACAAAATCCAAGCGGATTTGACCAAAGGATACCCGTTTCCGCATCCTATAGATCTATTTTTAGCCGGGGGCGTCATGCCCCCGGCTTTCGTCCGTTGTCATTTGAACTTGCCGCCTGGGATTTGCCGCTACGGCGCAACGATTTTACCCCCGCGCAGAACTGCGTGGGTGTAATAGTCCATGCATATGGTGAGATCCCGCCCGTCGATGTCCTTGAAAAAGGAGAACGTATCTGCCATCCCAAAGACCCGGTTCAATTCTTTCAGGCCGCCGCAGCAGTCGAAGGCGTAGCGCACCGTGATGCGGTCTTCATACCGGGTGATTTCCGTGTCCAGCTTGTACAGCTGTCCCACCTCTATGGCGGTCCGGATAAACTGCTCGCTGGCTTGCATTCTGCCCGGAATGGCCAGATTGGTTGTTTCCTCTATCATTTTACGGTACATCTCGCGAAAGTCGCGCCGCAGCGCCTCCGGTTCCCCGGCTGTTGCATGCTCCGCTTCCCCCCGCTGGCCTGCGGGGGGATATTTCTTTTCATAGATCCGTTCTTTTTCCATGCTTTACCCTTCAATCAAGACAACAGGCACATGGCTCCTTATGGCGTAGTCGATGGTATTTTTCGTCCCACTGGGGACGCCGGTAAACACCGCGATGACCCTGGCGGCATGGTCTACCATCCACTGATTTCTGATCTGGAAGCAGGAGCGGCTGTAGCCGTTGCAGACATATTTTACGAAATCCGCCGCTTCTAGGATCTGCCGGTACTGCCGTTGCCATTCCTGCCGCCAGCTTTTTTCAAAGCCGTCATAGGGGCAGGCGCACATCAATTTCAAGGGCTGTCCGCTGTCGCGCAGGCGCAACACGATTTGTGCCGCCCAGAGGTCCACGCCTCTGGCCATGCCGGTGATAAACACATACTGCCCGTCTGCAATGGCCCGCAGGATCTGGATTTCCAGGTCTTTTTTAATTTGTCTTTCTGTACGGTTCAGCTTTTCCGGGCGATGGCCGGTAAAACACACCCGGTGGGTTCTAAGTTCTACTTCTTTTGGCATTTAACAGCATCCTTTTTCAATATGGGGATTATATCCCCTTAATAAATTAGATTATAACCCCCATACTAGTAATGTGTAGTACAAGCATTGGGGGTGTTTTTATGATAACCTTTGAAAGACTTTGGATAACAATGGAGTCTAAAGGTATAACTCTGTATCAATTAAGAGAAAGTTGCGACTTTGACAGAAAAACAATTAGGCGGCTTGAACAAAACGAGAACGTGGAAACTAAGACATTAAATAAAATTTGTGCCGCATTATCTTGCAAGATAGAAGATATTTTAGAGTACAAAGCCGATACATTATAACAAAGGCACCTAATTAGCCGGGTCAAATTTTTTTATGGGGATTATATCCCCTTAACAGGTAAGATTATAACCCCCATACTAACTAATGTCAATATGGAGGTGTATTTATGATAACATTTGAGAAATTGTGGCTGCTTATGAAACAACGTGGTATATCCACCTATCAATTGAGAGAAAAATGTCGCATTGACAGTAAAACAATTAGACGACTTCGAGCAAACGATAATATAGAGACAAAGACATTAAATAAACTATGTACTGCCTTGTCATGTAGACTTGAAGATATTGCAGAATATATTCCTGATAAAAAAGACAAGAAACCATAATCGGCTGACCATTCTAAGGACTGCAAAAATTACCTCTTGACCGTTTACATGCCTTGTGCTATAATAAGCATAGAAAAGGGCGCTGCCGATAGACGGTCTAGCCCCTCGTGGATTCAACGAAGTAATCGCCGAACTTCTCAGGGGACGGCGATTACTTCTTTTTTGCTATCTTGTAAATCAGGGTAGCAAAGGCGATCAGCATCGTTACAAAAGCGTAAAGCTCAGTATGAGATACCATCATACCACCCCCTCCTATGTAGTCGGGGGCAAAGAAGCTGCCCCCGCGAAAGGGGGCCAACCGCCTACCGCGGTGCTTAGCCCAGCGGCAATCGCACCTTAATCTAATGGCAACGCCCGGTTCCCGAAGGAACCGTCTTTATTTTACCAGAACCATGGATATTTGTCAATAATCGCCTCTTGACCATTTTTCAATTTTGTGCTATACTAAGCATAGAAAAGGGCGCTGCCGATAGACGGTTAGCCCCCTCTGAAGTTACTTGAAGTAACCGCCTGAGTTGGAGCTGGGGCGGTTACTTCTGTTTTGCTATCTTGTAAATCAGGGTAGCAAAGGCGATCAGCATCGTTACAAAAGCGTAAAGCTCAGTATGAGATACCATCAATACCACCCCCTCCTATGTAGTCGGGGGCAAAGAAGCTGCCCCCGCAAAAGGGGGCCAACCGCCTACCATATCTATATAGCAGCGCCCGGTTCCCAAAGGAACCGCTTTTATTTTACCAGAACCATGAATATTTGTCAATAATCGCCTCTTGACCATTTTTCATTCTTGTGCTATAATGAGCATAGAAAAAGGGCACTGCCGATAGACGGTCTAGCCCCTCAAGTAGTTACTGAAGTAACCGCCTAGGTGGGGCCTGGGGCGGTTACTTCTTTTTTGAAGCCTGTAAAACGAGGCTTACAACGCCAATGATGACAAGACAAAGTTGCAAAACTTCGGATGTACTCATCGGGCAGCCCCCCTTTCGTAAAAACAGGGGGCAAAGAAGCTGCCCCCTGGTGGTGGGGGCCAACCGCCTACCGCGGTGCGCTGCCCTGTGGCAATCGCACCTTAATCTAATGGCAACGCCCAGTTCCCGAAGGAACCATTTTTATTCTATCAGAACCATGAATATTTGTCAATAATCGCCTCTTGACCATTTTTCAATTTTGTGCTATACTAAGCATAGAAAAGGGCGCTGCCGATAGACGGTTTAGCCCCCTA
>CAOJND010000022.1 GCA_948439445.1 uncultured Eubacteriales bacterium
GGTAAGCCGGTAGATCCCTCTTTTAACAATCTGGCACCCTTTACCTATGGCGAGACGGAGATGGAGCGGATTGCTGCTGGGGAGAAGGTTTTCCCCCATGTTTTTGGAACCGATGCCTCTGGCCGCGACTACTTTATTCGTGTGGTCTATGGCACCCGGATTTCTCTGGCGGTCGGTTTCTTTGCCAGTCTGATTGTGCTGGTCATTGGTTTGACCATTGGTTCCATCGCCGGCTACTGTGGTGGCAAGGTGGACCTGGTCATTATGCGGATTGTGGATATTATTTATTCTCTGCCCGATATGCTAATGGTGATTCTTCTGGCCTCTGTGATGAAAGTCACGCTTGGGTCAGTGATAGAGGGCACGGTGCTGGAGCGGTTGGGAAGTAATATTATCTCTCTGTTCATCGTGTTTGCATTGCTGTACTGGGTGAGCATGTCCCGTCTGATTCGCGGTCAGATCCTGTCTCTGAGAGAGCAGGAGTATGTACTGGCAGCTCGGTCTGCTGGCGCAAAAGGTGGCTGGATCATCCGCAAGCATTTGCTACCCAACTGTATTAGTGTGGTGATTATTTCCACTGCCTTGCAGATTCCTAACGCAATTTTTACAGAGAGCTATCTTTCCTTCCTAGGCCTTGGCGTGAATGCGCCGATGCCTTCCCTGGGTTCGCTGGCCTCTGACGCACTAAACGGCATTAGTTCGTATCCCATTCGCCTGGTGATTCCGGCCATCACGATTTCGCTGATTGTGTTGTCGCTGAACCTATTTGGCGACGGCCTTCGGGATGCCTTTGATCCCAAGCTGAAAAGTTAGAAAGGAGCGTATGATTTATGGCTTTGCTTGAAGTAAATGATTTGCATACCTCCTTTTTCACCCCTGCCGGTGAGGTTAAGGCGGTAAACGGCGTATCCTTTTTCTTAGAGCGTGGAAAGGTTTTAGGTATTGTGGGCGAGTCTGGCTCCGGTAAGTCGGTCACTGCATATTCCATTATGCAGATTCTGGAGAAGACCGGCAAGATTGTCTCCGGCTCTGTGAAGCTGGACGGTCAAGAGTTGGTCGGCGCTGGAGAGAAGGTCATGAAAAACATTCGTGGCAACAAAATCTCCATTATTTTCCAGGATCCTATGACCTCTTTGAACCCCACCTATACCATTGGCCATCAGTTGATGGAAGCGATTTTGTTGCATACGGATCGCAATAAGAAGCAGGCTTATGACCGCGCAGTGGAGATGCTGAAGCTAGTCAATGTGAACGAGCCTGAAAAGCGGATGAAGCAGTATCCCTTTGAGTTCTCCGGTGGTATGCGCCAGAGAGTGATGATTGCGATGGCGTTGGCCTGTGAGCCAGACATTTTGATTGCTGACGAGCCGACGACGGCTTTGGATGTGACCATTCAGGCACAGATTTTGGAATTGATGCAAAAGCTACAGAAGGAAATGGGGATGGCAATTATCATGATTACCCATGACCTTGGTGTGGTTGCCCAAATGTGTGACGAAGTGATCGTTATGTACGCTGGTTCCGCCTGTGAGCAGGGTACCGCGGACGAGATTTTCTATAATCCCCGTCACGAATATACAAAGGGTTTGATGCGGTCTATTCCCACCTTGGATAATGAGGGAGAAAAGCTGCACCCCATCACCGGCACACCCATCGACCTTCTGAATATGCCCAAGGGCTGTCCCTTTGCTCCCCGCTGCGACGCGGCGATGAAGATTTGTCTACGGCAGCGTTGTGATCGTATGACGATCAATGACGACCATGTGGCTTCCTGCTGGGTCAATGTGCGGAACTCGATGGAGAATAACAATCAGGAAGGCGGTAAGGCTAAATGAACAAACAGCCTCTGGTAGAAGTGCGAAACCTAAAGGAGTACTTTTACGTCAATACCGGCCTGCTGAAATCCACGCCCTTAAAAGCGGTGGACGATGTGTCTTTTGCAGTTCATAAGGGCGAGACATTGGGCCTGGTCGGCGAATCCGGCTGTGGTAAGACCACGGTTGGCCGTACGCTGTTGCATTTGTATAAGCCCACAGGTGGCGAGATCTGGTTTAATGGAAAGCAGATCAAAACCAGACAGGATGTGCGGGAATTCCGGCAGAAAACCGCTATGGTTTTCCAGGATCCTTACTCCTCTTTGAACCCTAGAATGACGGTGTCTGATATTATCGGCGAACCGTTGGATGTCCATAAGCTGTATAGCAATAAGCAAGAGCGCCAGGAGAAAATTCTGGAGCTGATGAACCGAGTCGGTTTGAATTCAGAGCATGCCAATCGGTATGCACATGAATTCTCTGGTGGCCAGCGGCAACGGATTGGCATCGCCAGATCCCTATCTGTGGATCCTGAATTTGTGGTCTGTGATGAGCCTGTCTCTGCTTTGGATGTATCCATTCAGGCCCAGGTGATCAACATGTTTGATGAGCTTCAGGACGAGATGGGCTTGACCTATTTGTTCATTGCTCATGATTTGTTGGTCGTTCGGCATATTTCTGACAGAATTGCGGTTATGTATCTGGGCAAGTTGGTGGAGTTGGCGGATGCCAATGAGATTTATGACCATCCTTTGCATCCTTATTCCAAGAGTTTAATTTCTGCGGTGCCTCTGCCTGATCCCAAGCGGGCAAGGGAAAACAAGCGGATTGTTCTTGCGGGCGACATTCCCAGTCCATTGAATGCGCCTTCCGGCTGTCCCTTCCGCACCCGTTGCCCCTATGCGACGGATGCCTGTGCTGAGACCATGCCAGAGCTAAAGGAGCTTTCCACAGGCCATTTCGTGGCTTGCCACAATGTGGAAAAAATTAATTAATTGCCTATTTATATCCAATTATTTGATTTCAAATCTGCCCTCCGGGTTGCCGTTCCGTGGGGGATAGATATGAAATATAAACTACAATATGGAAAGGAAAATGGAAAATGAAGAAACTGATCGCTTTGTTACTGGCTGCAGTTATGGGTCTGTCTCTGGTTGCTTGCACGCAGAAGGGCAACACCAATGACCAGACGGATCCCCCTGCAACCAATGCACCTACCGACGGTGCAACCGATGAACCCACCGAAACTGTGAATCCGTCCGATATGACTCCGGAAGAGATTGAGAAGGCACAGATGGAAATTCGTCATGCTGTCTCTCTGCTGTTTGACCGGAACTACATCGTTGACCAGATTACCCAGGCCGGCCAGGTTCCCGCCTCCTCCTTCGTCTCCATGGGCACGACGGATGTCGATGGCGTCAGCCAGTTCTATGAGAACGCTGGTCATAATGACGGATATGTTGGTTACTACAAGGTTTCTAAGGACTCCTTTGAGGACAACTATGCTGAGGCTTACGCAATCCTCACCAAGTACTATGATGTTGATGAGAACGGCATGCTGGTGAACTTCCCCACGCTGACCTATCTGTACAATACCAATGAGGCGCATAAGGCAGTTGCAGAGTACCTGCAGAGCGCTTTGGCAAGCATTGGTATCACCGTGAACCTGGAAAACCAGGAGTGGAACACCTTCCTGAACACCCGTAAGAATGGCGATTATTCTATCGCTCGGAACGGCTGGGTTTCTGACTATAATGATCCCATCTGCTTCCTGGATATGTGGGTCTCTAAATCCGGCAACAACGATATCCAGTTCGGCAAGGGCGCCCATAAGGATCTGGCCATCTATAGCCTGGACCTGACCCCCTATGGCTATGATACAAAGGTTGAAAACGGCACTTGGGCCGAGACCTATGATGTCCTGATTACTACCATTAAGTCCTGCTCTGACGACAACAATCGTTATGCGATGATGCACCTTGCCGAGGACATGCTGATGGATACGGGTTGCATCAACCCGCTGTACTTCTACACCGACATTTATATGCTGGACGATTCCGTAGAAGGCTTCTTCAACAATCCTCTGGGCTATAAGTACTTCCACAAGACCACTGTGAACGGCGCTGGCGATTCCATTTCTGTCTGCTTGGCTTCCGAGCCTGACACCATTGACCCCGCTCTGAACTCTGCTGTTGACGGCGCGACGCTGACCACCCACCTGTTTGCCGGCCTGGCACAGTGGGATCAGGACGCGAGCGGCAAGCTGGTTATTGTTCCCGACTGCGTGTCTGAACTGGTGGAGCCGACTGAAAATGCCGATGGCACCGTGACCTATACCTACACCCTGAAGGACGGCCTGAAGTGGTCTGACGGCCAGGCTCTGACGGCTGGCGATTTCGAATTTGCTTGGAAGCGCGCTGCTTCTACTGCGCTGGGTGCCGACTATGGCTATATGTATGAAGTAATTAAGGGCTATCCTGACGATCTGGCTGTGGAGGCTACTGACGATAAGACTCTGGTTGTCACTCTGAACAACCCTGTTCCTTACTGGAATGAGCTGTTGGCCTTCCCTGCATACTATCCTGTCCGTGAGGATGTGGTTGCCGACGAGAAGTGGGCTACCGATCCCTCCACCTACATCTCCAATGGTCCGTACACCATGACTGGTTGGGAGCACAACAGTGTCATCACCATGAAGAAGAACGAGAACTATCATGATGCCGCTTCTGTCACCATGAATGAGATCAAGTTCTATCTGTCCGATGATACCAACAATATGCTCACCAACTTTAAGAATGGTACTTGGCAGCTGATCGATGATGTTCCCACCAATGAGATCAATGCTCTGAAGGCCGATTATCCCACGGAGTTTGTGGTTGGCGATCAGATTGGTACCTACTATGTTTGCTGGAATATCAATGAGCCGCTGCTGCCCAACAGCTAAGCAATGAATTGATATTGCAACGCATATGAAAATGGATGCCCGGGTGCAATTGCACCCGGGCATTTGCCGAAGCAGCAAGAGGATTCTCGTGTAAGTTTTCAAAGGCTTAAAGGAAACTAGAGTAACTACCTGGCAGCAAATGCTAGAAAAATTATAAAAAAGTCAAGAAGGATCTTTACAAATTGAAAATCATCTGCTATAATATACAAGCTTAAACAACATGCGCCGGTGGCTCAATGGATAGAGCATCGGATTCCGGTTCCGAGGGTTGGGGGTTCGAGTCCCTTCCGGCGTACCAAAGAAGAATGATCCGAACCTGATTGCAGGGTTCGGATTATTTTTATATTTTTCAAGGACTCGAATCATTAGATATGGTGCGGGTGAGCGCTGTCGGCGACGGCTTGTCGGAGCCAAACCTTGATTTCTTGAGTCCTTCCGGCATACCAAAAAGAAGGGGCCAGCCTGTAGGCTGGCCCCTTCTTTTTGACGCTATTTAT
This sequence comes from uncultured Eubacteriales bacterium, assembly GCA_948439445.1. GTDB lineage: Bacteria > Bacillota > Clostridia > Oscillospirales > Oscillospiraceae > Faecousia. The sequence goes on from CAOJND010000022.1 coordinate 5,256, forward strand.
CATTATAACGACTTGTAGACAAATACCGTGTTATCACAAGTCTGTAGTGCCTATTCTGCTATATTTCCTTAGTAGAAAATCAGAAGTTCTGATAGACGGGGCAATTGTTGCCGCCACGATTCATTGGGATCAATTATTTTGCTCTTCCCGCCAGGGACTGCCGGGAAAGGAGCATCTGTTCCTGGGCGCGAAACTGAATGCCAATAATCCGGCAGATTTCTCCGGACTGGATCATTTGATGCATCTGCCAAAAGGTAACCCATTTTGCGGCAATGGTTTCACCTGGCTGTAAAACAATTTCGGCTATAGGGGTATCTCGTTTTAGGCAGTAGAAATCGTAAAACGTATTTTCTCCCCGCTCTGAGTACAGCAATTCAAATTCATCTTCTTCCGCGCAGATCCCTGTTTCCTCTCGAAGTTCTCTGGCGATTGCCTGACGGCTGGACTCCCCAGCCTGAGCAGCGCCGCCAGAATTTTCCCAAGTTCCGGCAAAGCTTTTTTCTGGGGCACGTTGCGTCAGTAATAGATGCCCAGCGCCGTCGTGAACCCAAACACAGACCACTAAACCATATTCCCCGCGATTCCATGGGGTGCCCCGCTGATGCAACTGTCCTGTCAGCCGCCGGCGGGCATCATATACATCATTCCACTCCATTGCGTTGATCCTCCAAAGACACTTTTCTTTATTTTACACGATTCTACCAGGAAAGTCTACCCCCATCTTTTTCTGTAGACTGAAAGTGCGGTTGCATTACAAATCCATTACACAAAGGTGCTGGAAATAGGATGTGCAGGCTGCCGGTATTTGCGTGATCCTGTTTAACTGCACGATCCATGCAAGGGAGGATTTGCGTGCGTCCTGCATCGTGTCTCATGCGATCAAAAAAGCCGGTTACTGTAGATTGGTTAGCTCTTCTAGGTCTGGATTTTTGCAACATTTTTCAATTTCAAGAACAACATGGGTTTCCACCGTATAAATGGGCGTGCCAGAGTATAAATTTGTTGTGATCGAAAGCAGCGGAAACGTGGTGGGATTTACCATCGCAATCCTTAGAAACCGCTAAACCTTATTTTGCCGCCCCTTGGGAACAAGGGGCGGCAAGTTTTAGCCGAAATGGAAGAAGATTGAAAGTGCTGTTTGGCATTATGGAAGCGTCACATCCATATGGGAGCTGATTTTCATAGGAGTTCCGGTGACAGGATGAGAAAATTCCAAGTCTACGGCACATAACATCTGATGGGTTAGCCCCTTCTTGCGAGAAAAACACTGGGACTGTTCACTGCCATATTGCGGGTCTCCCAGGATTGGACATCCCATTGCTTTGCAATGAAGTCTGAGCTGGTGAGTCCTGCCAGTGACCGGCCGTAGGGCCAATTTGCTGTAGCCATTCTGCCTCTCTAAAAGCGTATATTCTGTTCGAGAAGGCTTTCCATCGGCCCGAATCTCCCGTAATAGACTGGGGAGCGGCAGCCGGGCAATGGGGGCATCTATGATTCCGTTGGTTTCCGCCGGCGCACCAAACACAAGGGCATGGTAGCGCTTTACCAAGCCCGCTTGCGCGTGAAGCTGGTTCATAGCTGCATGGATATGGGCATTTTTAGCCAACAAAACCAGGCCATAGGTATCCCGATCCAGCCGGGTCACCGGATGGAAGGCGCTGTGCTGCCCGGTGCGGCGGTAGTAACCTGCTACGGCGTTGGCAAGGGTGCCGGTTGTTTTGACTCTGGATGGGTGGATCAGCATTCCAACAGGCTTATCTACCGCCAGCAAGTGCGCGTCCTCATATAAGATATCCAAAGGAACATCCTCCGCCGGATAATCCGGCTCTGGCTCGTCTAAAAGCACTGTGAGCTGATCTCCGGGCTGCACCGGGTAATCCGTATGCACAGGCCTTCCATTGACCAAGATTGCGTTCTGCCACTTTAGCCGGTTCATCAGACCTGTGGACAGGCCCAGTTCTCCCTTGAGAAAGCCTGAGAGCCGCCCAGACCGGACGGCGGTATGACATAGCTCCATGAGCAAACCTCTCTTTCTGCGGTTTCAGATATAGTATATCGGAAACCAGAACAAAAAGAAAGCTAATTTTTTGCGGGATGGTGCCATAGCTCGCACAGCTGCATTGCAGTTACCGCTAAAATGGGGGATAGGAGCATTCCACCGACCCCCCAGAGCCGGAATCCTGCGTATAAAGCACAAAGGGTAATCAGCGGATCTAGACCCAGTTGCCGACCGACCAGACGAGGCTCTAAGGAAGATCTGGTCAGCATGGCTACTAGATAGATGCTGACCAGGCCAATGGCCCTGGCGGTATCGCGGCGAATCAAGCACAGCAGCGCCCAGGGCAACAGTACTGTTCCGGTACCGAGCATGGGAACTGCATCTACAATGGCGATAATCAGGCTCCACACAATGGCATACGGTACCCGCAGCAGCAGAAGTCCGGCAAAGACAATCAAAAAGGTAATGCCGGCCAGCTTGATCTCTGCCCGGAGCCAGCCGCCTAGAGCGCGGCGCAGACTTTGCAGCATCGGAATCCAGCGGTTTTGTAGGACGGGGGGGCTGTGCTGTTGGAAGGTCTTGCGGAGCCTGGGGAGCTTGGCGGAGATCATAAAAGCGGACAAAATCGCTGTACCGAGCATAAATAGTCCGTTGGGCACCACGCTCAGTAAATTGCCTGCCATACCCAGTAGCCGGCTTGAGGCCTGATCCAGCAGATTGGAACTGTCTACAGAAAATTTTTCCACCCAACCGGTCAAAATGGTTCCAATTGCAGTAGGAGCCCGACTTGCCAGGCCTAAGAGCCACTGGGCGAGGTAACTCCAGCTGTCCCGAAGCTCATCCAGGATTCCTGGAAGCCGCCAGGCCAGGCTACCCAATTCCCAGTAAGCCGCCATTCCCAACAGCGCCAAAATGCCTAAAATTCCGATGAGAACCAGGCTGATCCCCAGACAGGTGGCGCCCAACCGCTTGAAATGAAATCGGGACTGAAAAAAGTTAACCAGTGGATCTGCGGCCAGCGCCAACCCGGCGCCTAATAAAAAAGGAAGAATTACTGGCAGAAGATAACGGATTCCCAACCAAACTACCAGAAATGTTCCAACCAATGCCAAGATTTTTTTCTGGGCAAGCGCGGACACAGCACCGCCTCCTTTGAATTTTGTGGAAATGTATACTTGTTTTTTTATGGGGAATATGGTATAATTTTTATCAATGAAAGAAGATATTTTCAGCAGGTATGACGATAAATAATAGGAGGATGGATCATGGCAAATACGCCTAAATACTATATTATTGAGGCTTCGGCATTGCCGGAGGTATTTCTAAAGGTTTCCGAGGCAAAACGTCTGCTTGATACAGGTGAGGTGTCTACGGTCAATGCAGCTACAAAACGGGTTGACATCAGCCGCAGTGCATTCTATAAGTATCGCGACGCAATTCTACCCTTTCAGAATTTGATGAATGGAAGAATTTTAACGTTCCAGCTACTGCTGCATGATGAACCTGGTGTATTGTCCTCTATTCTGGCGTTGTTTGCCCAACGGGCGGCCAATATTTTAACGATTAATCAGACCATTCCCACAAACAGCTGCGCTGTGGTGGTTGTTTCAGCGGAGACCTCTGGGATGAATGTGTCGTTGGAGGATCTGCTTCACGACCTGGAAGAGATGTCCGGGGTGATCAAAGCTGAGGTTTTGGCTGGCTGAGGCCCAATAAGCGCTATGGGTTACCCGTGGCGCTTTTTTTGGCACAAATCGTCACAACCGCTCATAAGATAGGGCGGAGGTGATAGAAATGCTGATTGTGCAAAAATATGGCGGTACTTCGCTGGGGGACAGTGCCCGGATGGCGGCTGCGGCTCGCCGGGTCAGCGCGGTGGCCCGGCAGGGGGCTCAGGTGGTCGTTGTGGTATCTGCCCAGGGCAGCACCACAGACGACTTGATTACAGCGGCCCGGACATTGAATCCTCGTGGCTCCGCGCGGGAAATGGATGCCTATCTGGCGGCGGGGGAGCAGCTTTCTGCCGGTCTGATGGCCATGTCAATCGGCGCTTTGGGTGAACCAGCTGTGAGTCTCACTGGATGGCAAGCTGGGTTGGAGACCGACGGGGTTCATGGAAACGCTCGCATTATCGGTCTACGTGAGGAACGGATTCGCCGGGAGCTTGGAGCAGGACGGATTGTGGTAGTGGCCGGTTTCCAAGGGATTGGCCCGGATGGGGATATTACCACTTTGGGCCGTGGCGGCTCCGATACCACGGCGGTGGCGCTGGCTGCATTTTTAAAAGCAGACCGCTGTCAGATTTTTACAGATGTGGACGGCGTCTATGACCGGGATCCCAGGCGGTTTCCGGGGGCTACCCGCTATGGCCGGATTACCTATGACCGGATGGAGCAACTGATTGAAAATGGGGCCCAGGTTCTCCACGGTCCATGTGTGGCGCTGGCCAAGGAGCATGGCATTGTGTTAGAGGTGTTGTCTGCGTTTACTGGCGCACCAGGAACCATTGTCTGTGCTGGACAGCCATAATACGCTTGCTATAAAGTTTTCCCGTTCCATTGGCAGGATATTCTTCTGTGGAGCGGGATAGTCCGAAAAAATACTTGACAACCACCATGAGGCGTGATAAAATAGCCAAGTAATAAAGAAGGCTGAACATCCGCCTCACCTCAAACGATTTCGTGAAGAGGTTGATATTGCCCAGCAGCCTCTTTGGGGCTGTCTGCGGGTGCGCGGATGCTTTGGCACCCGCCTATTTTTTATCCGTTTATGGAGGTGCTTACCATCGGCAAGTTTGATCATCAGCTCAATGAGGAGATTCGAGACAAAGAAGTCCGGCTGATTGGCCCAGACGGCGCACAGTTGGGCATTATGTCTGCGGCGCAGGCGAATCACCTGGCGGAGGAGCAGGGGCAGGATTTGGTGAAGATTTCCCCCAACGCGGCGCCGCCGGTTTGTAAGATTATGGACTACTCCAAGTTCTGCTTTGAGCAGAAGAAGCGGGAACGGGAGGCCAGAAAAAATCAGCGTGTGGTGGAGATCAAGGAGATTCGTATGAGTCCCGGTATCGATACCAACGATTTTAATACCAAGGTCAAAAGTGCGCAGAAATTCCTGAAAGAGGGAAACCGGGTAAAGGTCAGCGTTCGCTTTCGTGGCCGGGAGATGGCGCATACCAACCTGGGCGAAAAGCTCCTGCTGGGCTTTTCGGACGCTTGCGCCGAGATGGCCACTATGGAGAAGAATCCCAAGCTGGACGGTCGATTTATGGCGATGTTTTTGTCCCCCAAGGCGGGCAAATAATTTGTATTACCTAATGTACGGAAGGAGAACCACTTATGCCAAAGCTGAAAACCCATAGCGGCGCAAAAAAGAGATTCAACCTGACCAAGAATGGTAAGGTTAAAAGAGCCCGCGCATTTAAGAGCCATATCCTCACCAAGAAAGACACAAAGCGTACGCGCCGTCTGCGTTCCACTGCGTATGCCGATGTGACAAACACCGAGGCCATCAAGAAGATGATCCCGTACAAGTAAGACGACTGGAGGATATAGAAAATGGCAAGAGTCAAAGGCGCGATGATGACGCGCAAGAGAAGAAATAAGACCCTGAAGCTGGCGAAGTCCTACTGGGGTTCTAAATCGAAGCATTTTAAGATGGCGAAACAGGCCGTCATGAAGTCTGGCAACTATGCGTTTGAGGGCCGTAAGCAGAAGAAGCGTACCTTCCGGACCATGTGGATTGCTCGGATTTCCGCGGCTGTTGCGCCCTACGGTCTGAACTATTCCACCTTCATGAACGGTGTGAAGAAGGCTGGCATTGAGATGAACCGCAAGAGCCTTTCTGAGATGGCCATCCAAGACAGCGCCGCGTTCTCCGCTGTGGTGGAGAAGGCAAAGGCTGCTCTGCATTAAGTTATTATAGGGTTTAAATCTCACTGATTTGAACGGAACCGGAAAACGGATCATAGATAATATCCCTCTGCTGTAGGAGCATAACTACAGCAGAGGGATTTGTTGTGCTAGGCCAAAATGGCCATTATGTACCGGCTCCAGCCATAGCGGCGCCCTCTAATTCATGGGCTTTCTGCTTGTCAGCTGTGGCTTCCGTATAGCGCTTCAAACGACGAAGCGTATTGCTTCGATTGTGGTAGGCCAAGGTATAGTCAGGTTTTAATTCGATGGCTTTGGTGAAGTCCGCAATGGCTTCCTCATAGCGATTCAAATCATCCAGCGCATTTCCCCGGTTGTTGTAGGCTTTCGCATAGTCAGATTTTAATTCGATGGCTTTAGTGAAGTCCGCAACCGCTTCCTCATAGCGCTCTAAATTACGATACGTAATGCCTCGGTTGTTGTAAGCAGAGGCATAGTCAGGTTTTAATTCGATGGCCTTATCGTAGTCCGCAATGGCTTCCTCATAGTGCTTCAAGTCATCCAGCACATGTCCCCGGTTGTAGTAGGCATCAACAAGGTCAGGTTTTAATTCGATGGCTTTGGTGAAGTCTGCAATGGCTTCCTCATAGCGATTCAAATCATCCAGCGCAATGCCCCGGTTATAATAGGCTTTCGCATAGTCAGGTTTTAATTCAATAGCCTTGTCATAGTCTGCAATGGCCTCCTCATAGCGATTCAAATCATCCAGCGCATTCCCCCGGTTGTTGTAGGCAGTAACATCGTCAGGGTCTAATTGGATGGCTTTGGTGTAGGCCGCAATGGCTTCCTTAAAATGCTTCAATTCTTGTAAAATATAGCCCAGTCTAAAATGGTATTGCCCATTGACAGGATCCAATGTGCTTAATTGCTGATAAAGCGGCAACGCTTTCTCAAAAGCACATTCCCAGTAGGCAATGTCAGCTTGCTGTTCCAGTGCTTCTTGTTCGGAGGTGGTTTGCCTCAATTTTGCTGCAGCCAGGGCAGTATCCCGTTCCTCCGGGGTAATATTCTGTCCAGCCGCATCGTTACCGCCCACGATTTCCTTATAATCGTCCAGGTATTTCTTGCATCGCGCCTCGGCTGCGAGACGCATTTTTTCTGCCAGTTTTTCCACAGACTCCCCTTCCGGGAATTTTTTCGCGGCCGCAAGACGAAGTGCAATCTGAACAAGTAGCCCGTCAAAGCCTGTGATGGACACACGATAGCCGTTTTCTGCTCCCTCAATTACGTCTTGAATCCGTTTTGTTGGAGCTTCGTTTTTCAGGGTACACCAATAAATGCGTTTCAGATTGGTATCTTCCAAAAGCCGCATCAGAGAACCGTCGCCGCCGGCGTAGCCGATTACAATGGGGATGTACTTCTCAAGTGCGTCCTGTAAAGGCGCTTTCCACTGTTCTGCCAGAGCGGCTATTTCCTCCTGCCGATTCATGGGCCCATACAACAGGCCGCGATGTACTTTCGCAACCACCGGGTGACTGGTATCGTTGGAGATGAAACCCGCCATACTTTCATGATTGACAACCAGCGGGTGCTTACCCGTATAATTAAATAGCGCGTCCTCAATCAGATAGTCAAAATTGGTGGTGATTGCCAGACGGCTATTTGTGTGGGTCAGCACCATGGCCAGTGCATAGTAGCCTATATTGGGCGTTTTTCCCTCCATTTCATCCTCTAGAAACTGATAGGCGGCGGAGGACAGTCCGGTGAACCGGAGGTCAAAAGCGGTGAAATAATCCTCACTATCAGGCTTGTAATCCGGCTCAAAAATATGTCCATATTTTTCTGGAGGCAGGTCCAAATCCTTTGCGCATTCATGGATATAGTCCATACCTCTTTCCAGCAGGTAGTCCCGCCATATCTTGATGAGCGGTTTCGCCGTTCGGATTCCCGAACGATAGGACGCGCCGGAACCAAGGATAAAGCAATATCGAGTTCCTGCTTGATTGCCTTCTATGATATGGTCAATCAATCTAGCCATACACATTTCTTTCATCCAGCGCACCCCATTTTCTCTTTTTCCTCCAGTATACGATATAACATGCCATAATGCAAGGAAAAATTGGAAGGTTTTACCAAATTACTACAAAGAGGCAGCTATGCCATCCGCTGACGCAATTCCTTACGTACTTTTTCCAAATCACCGCACGACAGGATGGGAATCAGCCGATCAATTTCCGCAATGCTTTTGTCCCACCACTTAAAATCCAGCAGCAATTGAATCAAATCGTCGTCAAATCTTTTGCGGATCACCTGGGCAGGATTTCCCGCTACGATGGAATATGGCGGGACATGGGAGCCAACGACACTATTTAGTCCAATGATAGCGCCGTCGCCAATGTGCACGCCAGGCAATATGGTTACGTTTTGGCCGATCCAGACGTCATTTCCAACCACCGTATCTCCTTTCAGCGGAAGATTGGAGAGCGGCGGCACATCCTGATGCCACCCTTCAAAAATATAAAAGGGGAAGGTGGACACAGCGTTCATCTGATGATTTGCGCCGTTCATGATGAATTGAACCCCTGCCGCGATTTGGCAGAACCGTCCGATGATCAGCTTGTCACCGTAAAAATCATAGTGATGCGTCACATGGCGCTCAAAATCCACATCACTGAAATAAGTGAAATCCCCAACAATGATGTTTGGATTTTGAATGGTTGGCTTTACATAGGTCACGTGGTCAGAATTGGGAACGGGATATACCTGCATGGGATCCGGCATTCCGTTTTGTATCATTACAATTTCGCCTTCTTTCAAATATTTTAGTGAAATTACATCAAGCATAACAAATCCATTAGCAAAATGCAAGATTTTGCAGCGCATTTTACAAAAATAACCGCTTTGTTCCCTGAGGCAGTGTTCTAAAGAAGTGCTGCGTGAGGGAACAAAGCGGTTTATTTAACTTTTTAACGGATCCCCTGATGTTTTATCACTTGCCCGCCGGGAAGGACAGGGTTACTTTGAACAGGTCGCCGTCCACGACCAGTTCCAGCGAACCATGCTGCAGTTCCATCAAGCTTTGAGCAATGTTCAAGCCCAAGCCACTGCCCTCGGTATTTCGGGATGCGTCCCCCCTTACAAATCGCTCCATAAGCTCCTCAGCGCTGATATTGAGAGAATCCTTGGAGATATTCTTTAAGGATAGGGTGACCCAATTGCCAGTTTGCTGTAGATGGATATAAAATCTGGTCCCCGGCATGGCGTATTTCACAGCATTGCCTAGGATATTGGATAGTACACGCCAGACAAGTCTTCCATCCGCCGTAATGAGTACCGGTTCCTGGGCGCCTTGGACAATCACCTCCAGAGGAACCCGCTCCAGCTTCTCGGCAAATTCCCCCAGGGCCTGGTGCAGGGCCTCTGCCGCATCCATTTGAATCAACTCCACGGTTAAATTGCCGGTGGAGGCTTTGCTCATCTCCACCAGATCCTCTACCAGCTTCTTCATACGCTGGGACTGACGGCTGAGCACCTCTAAATACCGTTCGCCTTCCTGTGGTGTGTGTGGCTTTTGTAGAAGATCTACATAATTTACAATAGAGGTCAGAGGCGTTTTGATATCGTGGGATACATTGGTGATCAGCTCGCTTTTCATCCGTTCAGAGGCTGCCTGCTTTCTGGCTACCTGCATCGCTGCATCCGCCATGGAATTCAGATGCTCCGCAAAGATTCGATATTGGCCTGCAAACTGGCCCATGATTACTTTTTCCTCCAAATTACCCTGACTCATCCGCCGAACCCCTTGCAAGAGAAGGCCAAAGCCGATGCCATTGTATACAATCAAACCACCAGCGGCTAGAATCAGGAGAAACAGGAAAAATCCATTATGAGCCGTAATAAACAAAAGCATTCCCAATAAAATTGCCGCGCCGGAGGCCAGCCAGTGCCACATAATGGGGACCAATTCCCAGCACAGCCAGGCTTTTTTTGCGATCCAACGACACCAACGTATACCCCATAGAAGGATTCGGCCAGTGACGCTGTTACGCCACCAGAAGCCGTGCCCCTGTTTTAGTTGGGCGGCTACGGCTAGACACCAACCGATGACTAGCAGTGCGCACAGCAGCAAAAGGAAAAGTACAACCAAGAGCCGAAAAGCCTCCAAGTCGGCTAGATAATAGGGAAAGTATACGATATCTACTGCAATCGCAATGAAAAGACAGACAAAGAAAAAGCAGATGGCGCCATAGAAATCTAGAGGAAGCCGGTTTAATCCATTGGCCTGTAATGTCTGTGTACCAGCTTTGTGATTCACTGCAGCGACCAAATAACACGCCGACACAGCCCATAGCAGCAGACAGATTATAAATGCCACGATTAAGTGATTTCGCTGTTGATACAGCCAAGATAGACAACTGCCTGCTACTTTTGGAGAGATCTTTGCCATAGCAGGTGATAGAAGATAAATGGTCACCTCATAGGGATCGCTATTTGTTCCATATATGATCCGCTGATTGTTATGGACCGTATCATAGTAGTCTTCTACAATCCAGGTATCCTCGAGCGTATCTTGTGCGCTTTCTGTCCTGTAATATTCTACCTGGCACACGGAATTGAACGTAGACACGGGTATGGCGGCAGTTCGTGTGGATCGTTCTAGCTTATCATTTTCCATATTGCGAATGGTATATTCGTAGTCGACGCCCGCCTCCAAAAAGGAGAGGTCGTTGTGGACCTGGTAGTTTTCAAGTACCTGATTCAAATAGACATTGCCCTGTTCTCCCAAATTCTGTTGTATATACTGCTGTAAGAGATAGTACTGCAATGTATGAATATTTTGGTCAAGCCACCGCTCTTCCAGCGAGGGGGCGTTCCTGCTGTACAGGTCATGTTGCTCTGCTGTAATCATACAAAGCCCAGAGAGAACGACGCCAGTCAGCGCCAGGGCAGACAGAACAATTGCAATGATTTTTAAAAATACCGACTGCTTCATAGCTGTTTCCCTCCGTCAAATTTATAGCCCTGCCCCCAGACCACCTTCAGATAGCGTGGTTCGGAAGGATTGATTTCAATTTTTTCCCGTAGATGGCGGATATGGACGGCCACAGAACCCTCGCTGCCCAAAGACGCCGCCTGCCAAACGGTTTCATAGATGGTTTTGGTGGAGTAGACCTTGCCGGGATGCTCCATCAACAGCCGTAGAATCCGAAATTCTACCGGGGTGAGATTTACCAGTTCCCCGTCTACGGTTACTGTATGCTGGGTGCTGTTTAAACTGACGCCGCCGATACTCAGGTTCCCATCCTGGTCCTCCTTCTGGCTCCCCAGCATAGCATACCGGCGTAGCTGAGAGCGCACCCGCGCCAATACCTCCACCGGCACAAAAGGCTTTGTAATGTAATCGTCCGCACCCACATTGAGACCTAGGACTTTGTCCTCAGTCTCACTTTTTGCAGTCAGTAAAATTACTGGCACATTGGAAAGTTCCCGAATTTTCGCAGTTGCGGTGATGCCGTCCATGCCGGGCATCATCACGTCCAGCAGTACCAGATGAATATTTTCTCGCTGCACCAGTTCTACAGCGTCGTTGCCGTTGTAAGCTTCAAACAGACCGTATCCTTCTGGCTTTAAATAGATTTTTAAGGCGTCTACAATATCTTTCTGATCATCACAGATTAAAATGTTGTACATGTTTGCTTCCTCCCTTGCTCCTCTATATCATACCATAGGATTTCTTAAGAAGAAAGAGGGACAATTCTTAAGAAGTGTTTAAGTAATACCTTGCAAAAGATACATAATCTCGATATAATAAAAAGGCAATATCAGCGCTATCACAACCCGGCATAAAAGGAGAGAGCGAATATGCTAGATCAATTGAAAGCGTTTATCACAAGTTTGACGGTTGACCGTTTGCTGCCCGCTGTCGTGTTGATTGTGGTGGGAGTTTTGGCGATCCGCTGTATTCGCGCCCTGACGGACCGGGCCTTAAACAAAAGCAAGCTGGAGCGGGCGGCCCATAGTATGATCAAGTCTCTATTGACCGTGGTGTTGTATCTACTTCTGGGGCTGATGGTCATGGCGCGATTGGGCATCGATGTGACCGGTGCCATTGCGCTGGCCAGTGTGGCTTCTCTGGCAATTTCCCTGGCGTTACAAGACGCTCTGGCCAATGTAATTGGTGGCTTTTC
>CAOJND010000023.1 GCA_948439445.1 uncultured Eubacteriales bacterium
AGCCGGGCCAGCTTGTCGTAGGTATACTGGATCGTATCCCCGGACAGCAGGTCCATCTTCTCCAGCGCCCCGTCGCACACCTGATCCGTGGTGCTGGTGTTATAATACATAGTCTGGCTGGCGCTGTCAACAATTCCCGGGATGAAATAAGTAAATTTTTTCAGGTAGTCTGGCAGGTAATGCAGGGCTCAATATCAAAGGTTACTGAGTTGGAATCTTTACTGTAGTGTCAAAAATAATTTTTTGTTGACGAATCAAGCAAAAATGTTATATACTCATATAAAAAGCGTCTACACTCGAAGCCGTTGAAGCAAACGCCGGACGCTTTGGAGAACTTAATTAAGAAAGGCTTTGATCTACAGGCAGAACATAGAGAAATTAACTTTAACAAATGGAGGCTGCATCATGAAACAAAAGAATGGAAAAGAAAAGGCGCAGTTTTACAAAAAATGGTGGTTTTGGGGCATTGTTGTGGTTGTCTTGATCGGTGTATTTGGTGGTTGTCAAAGTGATAATATGGATTTGCCCGATGCATCTACAAATGTAGCAACTACAGAAATAAAGGAAATTCCGACCACAAAACCTACGGAAACGATAAATGAGGAAGTTACTGTGCCGTCTACCGAAGCGCCAGCAGAGACACCAGCTAACTCATCAGTAGAAACCCAACCTGAGGAAACAGAAGAACCAACAAAGCAGACAGAAGTTCCGGATATTACCGAAGGAACAGCAGTTCCGTCAACAGAACCGGAAGAAGTCATGGTCTGGATCCCCATCCATGGCGGCCAAAAATATCATAAAACCAGTACATGCAGTAGCATGGAAGATCCAGAGTACGTAACCCTTTCTGAAGCGGAAGCAAGAGGATTTACTGCTTGTAAGCGGTGTTATAGGTAAGGAATGCTGCAATAGGCGAATTGAAAGCAAACGCTATGCATGGCCAGTGCAAAGGAAAAGATTCTATGCGTCATAGGAATACCAGCTATGAAGGCTGACTGGAAGTGCCAGACGCAGAACATACGGATGCCATCATCAGCCATCTACAAATTGCACCCGGCACAGCTTTTAGTTGTGCCGGGTGCACAATGTTAGAAATACAAAATACGTTTACAGCTCTAAATCCAGCCGGGCCAGCACACCGGCACAGCGGGGGCATAGACCGTTCTCATCGGCCTGCTGGGTCTGCATCCAGCACCGTGGACACTTAGTTCCCTGGGCCTCTGCCACGCCAACCGTCAGGTCCGGATAGTTCGTGCCATGGCCGGTGGTGGCATGCTCTGGCGCCTGTGCCCAGTCACACTGAGAAACGATGAATAGCTCCGCTAAGTTTAAACCAGCACAAGCTTCCTTCAGCGCTTGATTTTGTGTGGATAGCGTCACCTGGGCCTCCAGCGCTTTGCCAATCCGTTTCTCCGCTCGCGCCAGCTCCAACACGCCGTTTACATCCTGCCGAAGCTTCATCACCACATCCCATTTTGCCATCGCCTCACCGTCCAAGCAATAGGCGGCACAGTCGCTTGGCATCTGGTTTAGCAAAATGTTCCGGGGATCATCCTCCGCCCAGTGGGGCATGGCCTGCCAAATTTCATCGCAGGTAAAAGCCAGAATAGGAGCAAATAGCTTCGCCATGGCGTCAACAAGTAAAAATAGGGCAGTCTGGGCCGAGCGACGGCGCAAGCCGTTCCGGTCCTCGCAATACAGCCGGTCCTTGATAATATCTAGATAAAAACTGGACAGCTCTACCACGCAGAAATCGTTGATGGCATGGGCGACCACATGGAATTCATAATTGTCGTAAGCCCTCCGACAGACGCCAATCAGGCTGTTCAGGCGAGTCAATACCCAACGGTCCAGCTCCTCCATCTCAAGGGGCGAAACAAGCTGATCCGGATCAAATCCGTCCAAATTCCCTAAGCAGTACCGGGCGGTGTTTCGGAATTTCAGATAGTTCTGACTGAGCTGCTTGAAAATTTCCTTGGAACAGCGTACATCGGCGTGATAATCGGAAGATCCCGCCCACAGACGGACAATATCCGCCCCATACTGTTGAATCAATTCATTGGGATCCATACCGTTGCCCAGGGATTTGTGCATAGCCCTTCCCTGTCCATCCACCGTCCAGCCATGGGTCAGCACCTGCCGGAAAGGCGCTCCCTGCTCCAGCGCGCCCACAGAGGTGAGCAAGCTAGATTGGAACCATCCACGGTACTGATCCGCGCCCTCCAAATACACGTCCGCAGGCCAAAGCGCCGGGGTGTTCTTCCGCAGAGAAGCGACGTGGGTGGAGCCAGAGTCAAACCAGCCGTCCAGGGTATCCGTTTCCTTTTCAAACGGACCGGCCTCACCACAGCTTGGGCAGGTAAGTCCATCCGGGATCAATTCCTGGGCCTCTTTTTCAAACCAGATATTGGAACCGTATTGGTCAAACAAAGCGCTGATGTGGGCAATGGTTTCCGGCGTGCAAACCGGTTTACCGCAATGGCTGCAATAAAATACGGGAATGGGAAGACCCCACCGGCGCTGCCGGGAAATGCACCAATCCGCCCGCTCCCGCAGCATATTGACCATACGGTCCTTGCCCCAGGCAGGAAGCCAACGCACTTCATCACAGGCAGCAGCCGCCTGGTCCTTAAACGCGTCCACCGAGCAGAACCACTGGGGGGTGGCCCGGAAAATAATTGGGTTTTTGCACCGCCAGCAATGGGGATAGGAGTGCGTAATCTCCTGGGCAGCAAACAAAGCGCCACTTTCCTTCATATCCGCCAGAATTACGGGATTGGACTCCGCCGTAGTCAATCCGGCGTATTTTCCTGCGTACTCCGTGTGCCGCCCCTGATCATTGACGGGCACCACCAAATCCATGCCGTAACGCATACAGGTCTGGTAGTCGTCGGCGCCAAAGCCCGGCGCTGTGTGGACGCAGCCGGTACCGGAGTCCATGGTGACATACTCCGCAATCACCAGCCGGGAGGTCTTCGGCAGGAAAGGATGGGTCGCCAACATATTTTCAAAGAAGCTACCCGGATAGGTGGCCAGCACCTGATAATCCGTAAAACCGCCAATGGCCATTACCTTCTCCATGAGCGCCTGGGCCATCACGTAGGTTTCCCCATTTTCCGCCCGCACCAGCACATACGAATCCCTTGGGTGTAGGCAGATCGCCATATTGCCAGGCAAGGTCCAAATGGTGGTCGTCCAGATCACGAAATACAGGTTGGAACAGTCGAAGCCCTCCAGCTTGCCCAAATCGTCCTGGAGACGGAATTTGACATAAACAGAGGTACAGGGATCGTCCTGGTACTCAATCTCCGCTTCTGCCAGGGCTGTCTCATCCTTAGGGCACCAGTAGACCGGCTTTAAGCCCTTATAGATATAGCCCTTTTGATACATAGCGCCAAAGATCTTGACCTCTTCGGCCTCAAAATGCCGGTCCATAGTTCGATAGGGGTTTTCCCAGTCCCCCACCACGCCCAAACGGCGAAAACCGGCCATCTGCCGCTGAATATAGTTTTCAGCAAACGCCTCACAGGCGGAGCGGAACTCCGGCACTGGCATGGTCTTGCGGTTGAGCTTGTTCTTTTTGATGATGGCAGACTCGATGGGCATTCCGTGATTATCCCAGCCGGGAACATAGGGGGTATAATAGCCCATCATGGCATGAGATCGGACGATAAAATCCTTCAACGTTTTGTTTAAGGCATGGCCCATGTGAATATCGCCGTTGGAAAATGGAGGGCCGTCATGCAGCACAAAAGGGGGTCTATCCGCGTTTTTTTCCAACATCAACTGGTATAATTTCTGCTCGTTCCAACGTTCCAGCATGCCAGGCTCTCGGTTGGGCAAGCCGGCCTTCATGGGAAACGACGTCTTGGGGGTGATAATGGTGTTTTTGTAGTCCATTGGAAATTCCTCCTCATTCAAATCGAGCTTTCCCACAGAAAAAACGCCTTTGTCTCCATTAAGAGACAAAGGCGAAAACTTCCTCTGCGGTACCACTCTTATTCCGGGATTCCCCGGCACTCATAAGCACGATAACGGGCGCTGGCCGGCGCAGCCTACTGAAAATTCGGTGCGCTGCTCCGAGGGGATACAGTCCGCCGCCGCCCACTGCCTTGCACCTGCCGGCAGCTCTCTGGAAGGCGGTATGACGTCTGCCTGTCCTCATCTACGCATAAACAATATCATCGGTTACCGCTTTACAGGGTCGTAATTCCGGCCAAACTGCAAATCGGCAAATTTACCCGTTGTATCCAAATCAGAACGCTTTTGCTTTACACGGGAGGTAGGCTCATCTGTGGTCCCCATCAGGTTGCGCAGATTGGCGGCGATCTCAGCTGCCACATCGTCTGCCACATCGTTGCCAGTGCCAAACGGAGTCGTTCCCCCAAAGCTGGAAGACTTGACCTGTTCCAAAACCTGAACACAGCTATTGAGCTGCTCCTGTACCTGTGCCAACTGCTCCAACGATTGCTGGTTGATCCGGGCAATCCGGGCAGCCTCAGCGGCAGCAGCTTTGGTTTCCTCGTCTGCTTTTTCACTCCCACCAGAGCGTATATGCGCACACTTTTCCTCTGCCTCCCGCACCATTTTATCACAGGTCTTCTGGGCGTTGACCATAGCGTCCTTCATGCTGGACTCGTTGGCCCGGTATTCCTCCAACTTCCCCACCAGAATCCGCATTTTACTTTTTAGCAAGGCATTTTCTTTATACAAGGTGGAATAATCCTCAATCAGCGGTTCTAAAAATGCATCCACTGACTTGGTGTCATAACCACCAAAGAGCGCTGTATCCAGCGTAATCCCATCAATTTCTTGCGGTGTAAGCATGGCCTCAGCTCCTTTCCTCAAAATCAGATGTAGCTCTTGACCTCGTCCTCAACGCCAACCTGTAGGTTGTTCACCTTCACAGTCTTCGGCGCGAACATGTAAATATCATCATCAACCTTGGTGACGCTACCATTCATGGCAAAGATACAGCCGCTGACTGTATCCACAATCCGGCGGCGCAGAGACACGTCAATTGCGCGCATATTCAGCGTCATCACGTGACCGCTGAGCAGCTCGTTCATAATCTCGCCCATCTCATCAAAGCTCTTGGGATTGGCAATAGAGATCTCCGCTTTCACCTCGACCATATTCATGACGCGGCCATTGAAGCTACCGGAACCAGCGCCCTGCGCATTGGAAGCGGGAGACGCGCCATAGCCGCCGTTTACATCAAACTCCATGTCGTTGTTCTGTGGAGCCTGCGGGGGGTCATAGCGAGCGGTAGGCTGGTTATAGTTACCGTAGTCATCTCCAGCGTAGTCGTCACGATAATCCTCCTCTTCAGCGTAGGGGCGGGTCAGTCGCTTAAAATTGTCCCAAACATTCATTTTTCTATATCCTCCTATGTCTATCATCATGGTTGATGTGGCAATGCGTATGGGCGGGGACCAAAAATGGCAGTCCCCAAACGAATCAGATTACTGCCGGCGGCAATCGCGTCCTGAAAATCGCCGGACATGCCCATCGACAAAATATCCATACTTATATTATCGTATTTTTTTGCCCTTATGTCAACAGAAAGCTGCAACATTTCTCGAAAAAATTTATAATTTTCTCCCGGATAATGGCTTACAGGAGGAATTGCCATCAATCCGCGAACCCGAAGACTGGGAAATTCCCCCATCTTTGGAAGAAGCTCCCTCAGCGCCACGGGAGAAAAGCCGCCTTTGCTCTGTTCCGCGGCGATATTGCACTCTAACAGAATGTCTTGGACAATCCCTTGCTTCGTAGCCTCTTTTTCTAGGGCCGCCAATAAATTTTCCCGGTCCACACTTTGAATTAGATCCACATGACCCACCACCTGCCGGACCTTGTTGGTCTGAAGTCGGCCAATAAAATGTACCGGCACCCCGTCATAGGCATTCTGGGCCTGTTTTTGCACCAGCTCCTGCACCCGGTTTTCGCCACAGCAGTCTACCCCGGCGGCAATGGCTTCCCGCACCGCAGCGGTATCATTCATTTTTGTAGCAGCGCAAAGCTGGATTGTCGCCGGATCTCGTCTGGATTGGTCGGCAGCAATGGCGATTTCCGCCCGGATTTGGGCCACACGTTCTGCAATTGTCATAGTCGTTCCTTTCCCGTATCATAGCAAAGCGGCGGGGCCCCGGAGGGTCCCGCCGCCTGTTAAGGCGCAGTCGTTGCCGCAGCCTTCAGTGGCCGGATCGGTGCTAGTGTGGAGATGGCATGCTTATAGATCATCTGCTGCTTGCCGTCGGTCACCAGCACCACCACAAAGCTGTCATAGCCTGTGATGTTTCCCCGGAGCTGGAAGCCATTCATCAGGAACAGGGTCACCGGAATGTGATCCCGGCGAACCTCTTTTAAAATGGCATCCTGTAAATTGATTGCATCGGACATAAGTAGGTACCCTCTTTCTTTGAGATACCCACATCTTATCATGATTTCTCTGCTTAATTGGTCAAAAGCTGTCGTGCGGCAGCAAGAAGTTGTGATTCCGTGTCCGCTTCCTGTCGGCACAGCCAATGCATCGCCGGATTCCGGCGAAACCAGGTCAACTGCCGTTTGGCATACCGGCGGGAGGCCTGCTGCACCTGGGCCGTTGCCTGCTCTAGGCTGCACTGGCCATCCAAAACCTGAAGAAATTCCTTATAGCCGATGGCCTGCATGGCGGTGCAGCCACGGGGAATTCCCTGGTCCAACAACCGCTGGATCTCCTGCATCAGTCCCGCCTCCAGCATCCGATGAACCCGCAGGTCGATCCGGCGATATAACTGCCCTCGATCCGGATAGTCAATCCCCAACCACAAAGGGGAATACTTTGGCGGTATGGATTGAGTCCTCAGGTTGTGCGCAGTAATGGTTTGCCCGGTTTCCTCATAAACCTCCAGCGCCCGGAGAATTCGCTTCCGATCCGCCGGATGAAGCCTGGCTGCCGCCTGGGGATCTACCTGCGCTAGCCGTTGCAGCATAGCCTCCATTCCCAAAGTTTCCGCCTGGGCTTCTAAGGCCTGCCGCCGGCCGGTGGCGGGAATTGGGGCAAAGGCATTCCCCCGCACCAAGGCGTCCATATAAAGCCCGGTGCCCCCGGCCACAATTACGGTCTTTCCCTGAGCCAATAGCCGGTCTACAATGGGAACCGCCAGATCGCAGTACCGGCTGACAGAGAAATCCTCCCACGGCTCCACCACATCCAACATGTGGTGGACCACGCCTCCCATCTCCTCCCGGGTCGGTTTCGCGGTTCCGATATCCATTCCCCGGTAAATCTGCATAGAATCACAGCTAACCACCTCGCCGTCCAACAGCTTCGCCAGCGCCACCGCCAGTGCCGTTTTGCCAGAGGCGGTAGGCCCGGCAATGCAGATCATATTATCCATCCGCTTTTCCCTCCGGTCTTTAAGTACGCTTAAACTGCTTTTCCAGTTGCCGCTTGGACAAGGTGATGCAGATGGGACGGCCATGGGGACAGTATTTCAAATCCTCCCTGCCCATCACCTGCTCCACCAAAACTTCCAGCTCCTTTTGATCCGTATTCCAGCCCGCTTTGATGGCGGCTTTGCAGGCCACGGTGTGAAGCAGCTCATCCCGCAGATCGTTGGGATCGTCCCGCTTGCCAGAGCGCAAGTCCTCAGCCAACGCTTCCAAAACGTCCACCCCATCCTCCTGGCTTAAATCCATGGGAATTTGCCGCAGCAGCAGCGTATTTTCTCCAAACTCCTCTATCTCAAAGCCCAACTGCTCCAAAAGCGTCCCATTGGCAAGCAGATCTGCCGCCGCGTCCGGTCGGAGATGGCAAGGCAGCGGCGTCAACAAGGTCTGGGAGGACTGCCGCTCCGGGTTGGCCTTGAGTTTATCAAATAGGATTCGCTCATGGGCCGCATGCTTGTCAATGAGAAAGGCCTCCTCCCCCTGCTCTACCAAAATATAGGAGCGGTATAGCTCTCCCACCATGCGCCAGGGCGCCGCCGGGGGCATGGGAAGCTCCGTCTGCCGCGCCTCCGGTTCCGGCTTAGAAGGCGTTACCGCCGGGCCTATGGAAATCTCCGGTAGGTGAATTGACTGGCTCACCGCCGGTTGGGTACGGTTCATCGCATGAATCGTCGCCTGGGCGGCATCCGGTTTCGGGCTTGGCCCATGGCCCATGGCCTGAATAAACGTTTGATATTCCTTTGCATCCATGGTACAGAAAAATGGTGTCTGCTTTTTCTGAGAAGATGTCTGTGCAATAGCATCCGGCTCCTTCTTGAGTCGTTCCACCGGCGCAGAAAATGCCATCTGCGGACGGTCCGACGTCTTGTTCAGCGTCCCCTGTACTCCATAGTGGACACAGTCAAACACCGTTTTTTCCGAAAGGAACTTCACCTCTGTTTTTGCCGGATGGACATTCACATCCACAGCATTGGCAGGAAGCGTCAGATGCAGAACGCAGGCCGGGAATCTCCCAACCATAATTTGGTTCCGGTAAGCCTCTTCCAACGCTGACGCCAACAGCTGGGATTTCACAGGCCTTCCATTGACAAAAAAGGTCTGCATACTGCGGCTGGGCCTGGCGTCTGTGGGTTTGGATACAAAGCCCCGTAGAGAATAGGCTTCCCACCGGCTGGACACTTCCACCATCTTGGCGCAATCCTTCCCATAAACGCTGTAAACAGCGCTGCCCAGCTTCCCATCTCCAGGGGTAGACAGAACCTCTTTGCCATCTCGCAGCAGGCGAATGGATACCTCTGGGTGGGCAAGAGCCTGAAGCTGCACGATGGAGGTTACCTTGCTGCCCTCCACCGTATCGGAGCGCATAAATTTCATCCGGGCCGGGGTGTTAAAAAACAGATCTCGGATCAAAATGGTGGTTCCCTCCGGGCAGCCAGCCTCCATTTCTTCCGTAATTTCGCCGGCTTCCAGATGGAGGCTGGTACCCTCTACTGCGCCAGCTGTCTTCGTCAACAAATCCACCCGGCTTACTGAAGCAATGGCTGCAAGGGCCTCTCCCCGAAACCCCATGGTATTAATGGCCGCCAAATCCTCGGCACAGCGAAGCTTGGATGTGGCATGGCGTAAAAACGCAGTTCGGGCGTCCTCCCGACTCATACCGCAGCCATTGTCCGTAACCCGCAGAAACGTCATGCCGCCCTCGCGGATCTCCACGGTAAGCTTGGAGGCTCCGGCGTCTATCGCATTTTCCACCAGCTCCTTTGCCACAGAGGCCGGCCGTTCCACCACCTCGCCGGCGGCAATTAAATTGGCGATATGGGTTGGTAATTGTACAATCTTCGGCATAGCGTTACCTCATAGCCAGCATTCCCACCACATTGACCGCAGCGTGAATGAACATTGGCGCGAAAATACTATCCGCCTGTTCATAAGACCAGGCCAATACCAGACCGGCTGGCACATATTGTAAAAAGCACAGCAGTAGGGTCTGTCCTGTGTACCGGTCCAAATAGTTTAAAATGTGTACCGCCGAAAAAGCTAGAATGGACAGGCAGTAAGCTCCCACACGGTTGATCCGGTAAAGCCCCTGGAAAATCAACCCCCGAAATAAGCACTCCTCCACCGGCGGCACCAAAAGCGCGGTACACAGGAGCATCAGCATACTGTTTTGCTGGCGCATGGCACCGATCGCCTGGTCGTTTACATTCGTAAATGCCGGATCCATCAAAGATAGTGCCATACTCACAGCAAGATTCGCCAGCAGCAAACTGAGCAGTCCCAAGGCCACAACCAGAAGAAACTGGAAGGGCTGTTTTCCCACCGGCACCAAGGAGTCCAATAAAAACCGATGGAAAATCCCAATGATCGCCACAAAATTGATCCCATAATACCAGACATTGATGGTGAGCGCGCTTTGTCCGGAAAAAATTACATTGAGAAGCGCAGGCAAGGCAACCAAAAAGATCACAAAATATCCCCAACCGAGCCAGGTTTCTTCTCTGGACAACCCCACTGTCATGGTCTTATTTTTGCGCGGGTTTCGTTTCTTGGGCATAGCGTCTCCTTACTGCATGATCTGCTTCAATCGAAACAGCTCGTTCAAAGCCTCAATCGGCGTCATAGTCTCCACGCTCAGCTTTTCCAACGCGGCACAGACCTGCTGCCCCCGTAGATCCCGCAGGGACATCTGATCTTCCGGCTGGTCAGGCATTTGGGGCATTGGCGCGGCGCTGCCGCCATTTTCCAAATCCTTCAGAATTTCCCTTGCCCGATTGATTACTGCGTTGGGAAGCCCCGCCAGCTTGGCAACCTCCACACCATAGCTGTCATCCGCCGCGCCAGGCAGAATTTTGCGCAGAAAGATCATATCAGAACCACGCTTTTTGACAGCAATATTGTAGTTCTTTACATTGGGCAGTTCCTGCTCAATGGTACTAAGCTCATGATAATGAGTAGCAAATAAGGTCTTTGCCCCCAGTTTTCTAGGGTCAGCGGCAAATTCCAGTACCGCCCTGGCAATGGCCATGCCGTCATAGGTAGAGGTCCCCCGGCCTATTTCATCCAGAATCAATAGGCTCTGTGCAGTGGCATATTTTAAAATCAATGCCACTTCTGTCATTTCCACCATAAAGGTGGATTGTCCGGAGGCCAGGTCATCGCTGGCGCCAATCCTCGTAAATACCCGATCCACAATGCCGACCCGGGTGGCACGCGCTGGTACAAAAGAACCCATTTGGGCCATCAGTACAATCAATGCCACCTGGCGCATATAAGTGGACTTGCCCGCCATATTGGGTCCTGTGATAATCGAAACTTTATGATCTGGCTGACCAAGCTCCGTATCGTTGGGCACAAACAAAGCGTCTTTTAGCATCAGCTCCACCACCGGATGCCGTCCATCCCGGATGGATATCTCAGTACCTGTGGTGATCTCCGGCCGACAGTATCCCCGCCGGACAGCCACGGCAGCAAGAGAGCACAGGCAATCCACTGCGGCAACGGCAGCAGCACTGGTCTGCACCCGAACTGCTTGCTGGGCCAAATGTTCCCGCATCTGGGTAAAAATCTGGTATTCCAGGGCAATCAATCGGTCTTTAGCCGTCAGCACTTGGCTTTCCAGCTTTTTCAGCTCCGGCGTAATATAGCGCTCACAGTTTGCCAATGTTTGCTTGCGAATATAATCCGCAGGCACTTGGTCCTGAAAGGATTTGGACACCTCTATATAATAGCCAAATACCCGGTTAAAGCCGGTTTTTAACGTGCGAATTCCAGTGCGCTCCCGCTCGGCTACCTCAATTTCGGCAATCGTATTGGCGCCTCCATTCATAATGTCCCGAAGCCGGTCCGCCTCCTGGTTGGCCCCTGGCCGGATGATGCCTCCCTCTCGCACCGTCTGCGGCGGTTTGTCCACAATGGTCTGGTCAATCAAATCTGCGCAGTCGGTTAAGGCATCGATCTGCTGTTCCAGCTTCCGCAACAGTGGGGCGTTTAACCGCTTTAACTGCCGTTTGACCCCTGGCAACGCCCGGCACCCCTGGGCAAAGCCCAAAAGATCCCGGCAGTTGACCGTGCCTGTAACAGTCCGGGTCATGATCCGCTCCAGATCGTTTACGTCCTTCAAAGCTTCCTCTAATTCGCCCCGGATGATGGTAGCATTGGTCAGGTCCTCCACCGCATCCTGCCTCTGGCCAATTTCAATGGGATCCAGCAGAGGTTTTTCCAGCCAACTGCGCATCAAGCGGCTGCCCATGGAGGTGTGGGTTTGATCCAGCACCCAAAGTAAGGTGCCCTTTTTTTTATCCTTTGCCCGCATGGTTTCCGTCAGCTCCAAATTGCGTCGGGCATCCAAATCCAACTCCATGAACCGGCCTGTGGTGTAGTATTGCAGCTGTCGGATATGAGCAAGGTTATTATGCTGAAGCCGTTGCAGTTCCTCTAATAGACTACCGCTGGCAATAATTGCAGCGGGCATTCCCGCCAGTCCCAGATCAGACAACGGCTTGTCAAAATGTTGCTCCAATAGAGCGCTATCTCGTTTCAAATCAAACTGCTCCGCGCTACCCTCGTCCACACAACATGACAACCGATGCCGCAGAGCGTCTTCCAGCTCTGGCGCGTTAATCCCCTGGCCGCCCCGTAGAATCTCTGTAGGGGAAAACCGGCCAAGCTCCGCCACAGCGGCAGACAAGTCTGCGCAAACCGTGGCAAAAAAGCTACCCGTGGATACGTCGCAAAACGCCAAGCCAAACTGTCCGTCCTGGCCGTAAATACAGGCCATGTAGTTGTTCTTTCCCTCATCCAGCATGCAGCTTTCCGTTACAGTTCCTGGCGTAATGATGCGTGTAATATCCCGCTCTACCAGCCCCCTGGCCTGGGCAGGATCTTCCATCTGCTCACAAATGGCCACCTTGTAGCCTTTGGCAACCAGCCGGGCGATATAGGCGTCTACCGAGTGATAGGGAACACCACACATAGGCGTCTGCTCCTGCTCCGGTTTATTTCGGTCCCGGGTAGTTAGATTTAAATTCAGTTCTCTAGCAGCCGTTCTGGCGTCGTCTTCAAACATCTCATAAAAGTCCCCCAGGCGAAAAAAGAGAATGCAATCGCTGTTGCGCTCTTTCATCTGTAGGTATTGTCTTTTCATTGGGGTCAACTGCGTGTTAACCATGGGGCACCTCCCGCGCAAGCTCTCCCTGGAGGCTCCAGGTGGTAGAGCCGGTAATTCGCACCATACAATAAGTTCCCACCAAAGCGGGATCTGCACAAAGCCGCACCAGCCGGCCACCCTCTGTCCGGGCTGTCAGTAGATCTCCCTCAACGCCGTCCACCAACACGCGCAACGTTTTACCAATATATGCCCGATGGATTTCCTCTGAAACTGCGTTTTGTGTCGCGCACAGCAGATCAAAGCGGCGATTTTTTTCCTCTTTGGAAGTTGGATCCTCCATAGAAGCTGCAGGCGTTCCAGGCCGGGGGGAGAAAATAAAAGTAAATAGGGCATCATACCGCACCTGCCGGATCAAAGACATGGTTTCCTCAAATTCCTCCCGGGTCTCCCCCGGGAAGCCCACAATTACATCGGAAGTCAGAACCAGCTCTGGCATGACCGATCTGGCATATTCTACCAACTCCAAATAGGCGGCGCGGTTATAGTGCCGGTTCATAGCCTTTAATACCCGGTCGGAACCGGACTGAAATGGCAGATGGAGCTGCTTGGCAATTTTGGGGAAGGACGCCATGGTATCAAACAGCTTTTTCCCTGCGTCTCTTGGATGGCTGGTCATAAAGCGAATCAGAAAATCCCCTGGCAACGCTGCAATCTGGGCTAGCAGGTCGGAAAAATCCACACCAAGGCCCAAATCCTTGCCATAGGAGTTCACATTTTGGCCCAGCAGGTTGATCTCCTTACAGCCAGAGGCAATCAGCGCCCGGCATTCGGCCAAAATATCCTCCGGCATCCTGCTTCGCTCCCTGCCTCGGACATAGGGCACAATACAGTAGGTGCAGAAATTGTTGCAGCCATACATGATGGACACCCAAGCCTTTAGCGTGCTGCTCCGGAGCACCGGAATGCCCTCGGCAATGGAACCTGGCTCGTCAGCAATGGAGAAAGCCCGTGTCCCCTGGGTCAGCACCTGGTATAGCAAAGACGGAAACTCCCATAAATGATGGGTGGAAAAAACCCCGTCCACATGGGGATAGCTTTTGCGGATCCGATCTGTCACAACCTTCTGGCCTGCCATGCAGCCACACAAGAAAATCTTCTGTCCTGGATGGCGGCGCTTGGTATGAGTCAACGCGCCCAGGTTGCCAAAAACCCGCTGTTCTGCATGTTCTCGAATGGAGCAGGTGTTCATTACCACCACGTCCGCCCCCTCCGCCTGGTTGGTCATGGTGTAACCACAGGCAGCGAGCATCCCCCGAATTCGTTCGGAATCCGCCTCATTCTGTTGACATCCATAGGTTTCCACATACGCGGTTGGCGTCTGCTCCAGGCGAGCCCAAAACGCCCGAATCCGGTCGTAATAATCCGCTTGAATTTGAAGCTGTTCCTGGGAGATAATGGTGGTGTTCCCTTTCACATCAATTCCTCCAAATACGTCTTAATTAATTTAATATTCTAACATTTTTTCTGTTATTTTGCAAGCGTCAACGGAAAATAACCCACAACTTCCTTATAACAGCTACAATTGTCCATTTTCAGGAATATGGATTTGTCCCTGAAATGCATTGCTTCTTTCTCAGAGCAAAAATACATTCTCACACCATCCCCGGCAGAAACGTACCTTTGCGCCAGAAAGGACATTGCATAAAACCAGCAAGTATAGAAAAAATGATGCCTGTCTTTTCAAAAACCGGCCCGGTAGGTTTGGTTACCTACCGGGCAATCTTTCTGTTTTGCAATGGCGCCCCGCACCAACTGTCCGGGTGCGCATAGGCTGGAATGGCCTATTGGCCAGTGGGAAACTATTGACTGCCCCGCAGCTCAATAATCTGATCCCGCAAAACGGCGGCATACTCGTACTCCATCATCCGAGCCGCCTCTTTCATCATTTTCTCCAGTCGAGCGATTTCTCTCTCCTTTTCCACCTTGGTCATCTTAACACCATTTTTGCCCCTGCGCTCAGCCGTGGGAGAGGAAATCTCGATCAAGTCCCGGACGGATTTGATGATTGTCTTTGGAACAATCCCATGGGCCTTGTTATAGGCGTCCTGAATGTCCCGGCGGCGTTTGGTTTCCTCCATAGCCACCCGCATGGATGCGGTGACAGTATCGGCGTACAAAATTACCAACCCTTCGCTGTTTCGTGCGGCGCGGCCAATGGTCTGAATCAAGCTGGTTTCCGAGCGGAGAAAGCCCTCCTTGTCCGCATCTAAAATTGCCACCAGGCTGACCTCCGGTAGATCCAAGCCCTCCCGTAGCAGATTGATACCAATCAATACGTCAAATTTCGCCATACGAAGATCTCGAATGATTTCCATTCGCTCCATGGCACCAATATCCGAGTGCATATAGCGAACCTTAATCCCGGCCTTTTGCAGATATACCGTCAAATCCTCCGCCATTTTTTTGGTCAACGTGGTCACTAGCACCCGTTCATTTCGAGCGGCGCGGGCATTGATCTCTCCGATCAGGTTGTCGATTTGGCCCTCGATGGGTCGAACTTCCACCACAGGATCCAGCAAACCGGTGGGCCGGATCACCTGCTCAACGGTCTGGCCAGAGCGGGTGCGCTCATATTCCCCCGGCGTAGCGGATACATAGATCACCTGGTTCAGTTTCTCGTCAAACTCTTGAAAATTCAAGGGCCGGTTGTCAAAGGCAGAGGGCAGTCGGAACCCAAAATTTACCAGTGCCTCTTTTCTGCTCCGATCTCCGGCATACATCGCCCGAACCTGAGGCAACGTCACATGGCTCTCATCGATAAACAGCAGAAAATCCTTGGGGAAGTAGTCCAGCAGCGTAGTCGGCGGTGTGCCTGGCGCCCGCCCGGAGATAACGCGGGAATAGTTTTCAATCCCATTACAAAAGCCGATCTCCGCCATCATTTCCAAGTCATAGTTGGTGCGCTGGGCAATCCGCTGGGCCTCGATCAGTTTGTTCTGGGCTTGAAATAGCGTGACCTGCCCATCGCACTCTCTTTGAATCTCCACCATGGCCCGCTGCATCTTTTCTTTGGAAGCGACATAATGGCTGGCCGGATAAATCGCCACATGCTCCATGTACCGTTCCGCCATGCCGGATACGGCGTTAATCTGCGCAATTCGGTCCACCTCGTCTCCAAAAAACTCCACTCGGATAGCCTTCCCTGTCCAATAGGCGGGATAAATCTCCAACGTGTCCCCACGAACTCGGAATTTATTCCGGGAAAAATCCATGTCATTGCGCTCATAACGGATTTCAGTCAACTTTTTCAGCACATCATCCAAAGGATATTCCACCCCTACCCGCAGGGAGATCACCATATTTTTATAGTCAATCGGATCGCCTAGTCCATATAGGCAGCTCACCGAGGATACCACAATTACGTCCCGACGCTCAAATAGGGCCGATGTGGCGCTGTGGCGCAGCCGGTCAATCTCCTCGTTGACTGAGGCGTCCTTTTCAATATAGGTGTCCGTGTGGGCAATATACGCCTCCGGCTGGTAGTAGTCGTAATAAGAAATAAAATATTCCACTGCGTTGTTGGGGAAAAATTCCCGAAATTCCGAGCAGAGCTGGGCTGCCAGGGTTTTGTTGTGCGCCAGCACCAAAGTCGGGCGGTTCAGTTTGGCAATCACCGACGCCATGGTAAACGTCTTACCAGAACCGGTAACGCCTAATAATGTCTGCTCCCGCAGGCCCCAATTCACACCGTTGACCAGGCCCTTGATAGCCTCCGGCTGATCTCCAGAGGGTTTGTAATCCGACACCAAATTAAATTGGTCCATGCAATCTTCCCCCTTATAACTTGTTGACGCCGTTGCTGGGTCGGTAAAGACCAGATTCTAACATAGAAACGTAGTCTCCCTCCGCCACCACAATGTGATCAAACAGGGTAATGCCAACCAGTTCCAGAGCAGTGGCCGTTTGCTTGGTGGCTTGGATATCATCGCCGGAGGGAAGCGCAAGTCCGCTGGGATGATTATGGGCTAGAATTACCGTGGTGGCATTTACGCCCAGAGCTGTCTCCACAATCCGACGAATTGGAACACTGGCACTATTGACGCTACCCTCTCCCATATTGGCGCAACACAGCACCTTACATTTCGCGTCCATACATAGCAGAAACACCGTCTCATTGCGCCGGCCCACAAAACGTTGTTGCAGGTAATTGCCGTATTTCACGGTGGATTTGAAAATTAACGGTTCTCTCTTCTTGTCCTCCTTGCTCTCCTGATAGAATCTGGATACTGCGGGAATGAGATGCAAAAGAACAGCCGCGTTCTCTCCAACGCCGGGCACCTTCATCAGCTCCGCAATTGGTGCATCCAGAACAAGCTCAAAAGCGCCAAACCGGTCCAACAAGGCGTGGGCAATTTCATTCGTATCCCGCCTGGGAATGCAATAGAACAACAGCAATTCTAAAACCTGGATATCTGTAAAATGATCCAAGCCTTCCTTTCGGAACCGGCTGCGCACCCGTTCACGATGCCCGTCATGTATTGACATTTTTTTCACCTCGTCTGTAGAATCTCCTTGCTATTTTAGATAAGTTCAGATAGAATATAAATACTGGGCGATTTTTGTCGAACACCACCGACAATAGATTGGCCCAAAACTGCGCATGATAATACCGTTGGGAGGAGTGTCATGGAACAGAATAAAACCCACTCCGCGCTGCTGGAGTGTATCAAAGATTCCGCCTTTCTCGTCAAGGATG
>CAOJND010000024.1 GCA_948439445.1 uncultured Eubacteriales bacterium
CGCTTGATCCTTCGCTTCCCGCCGGGAAGCGAAGCGCCATCCTACAGGATGCACAGATTCCGCTGCTGCTTGGCGCAGAAGAAAACCGGGCATTGCTGGCAGAATTTGACGGTATGTTCCTGACCCTGGCGGACTGTGGACAGCAGGAATGTGCAATTCCGCAGGCCGATGCCAATACACCCCTGTATATGGTTTACACCTCCGGCTCTACCGGAGCGCCAAAGGGTGTGCTGAAAAGCCACGGCGCTGTGCTTAGCTTTCTGTCCGCCTTTACATCGCAGTTTCAGTTTACGGAACAGGATGTCATTGGCAACCAGACGCCTTTCTTTTTTGATGCATCCGCAAAGGACTATTTTTTGACGCTTAAAACCGGTGCACGGCTGGAGGTCTTACCGTCGGAGCTGTTTTCGTTCCCAGTTCGCCTGATTTCCTATTTAAATGAGCGTAGGATCAGCTATATTTGCTGGGTGCCGACGGCACTGTGTATTGTGGTGCAGCTTCATACATTTCGCGAGATCCTACCAACTACCCTCAGGCGTGTATTTTTCGTGGGCGAAGTATTCCCCAGAAAGCATCTGGAACAGTGGCGTAAGGCTTTACCTACGCTGGAATATGTAAATCTTTACGGCTCCTCCGAACTGGCAGGTGTGTGCTGCTTCTACCCGGTATCAGGGGAGTTGCAGGAGGACGTCCCGCTGCCACTGGGTAGGCCGCTGAATCATTGCGCGCTGCTGCTGATGGATCAGGGAAAACCTGTTACGCAGCCAGGGCAGGTAGGCGAAATCCATGTCGCAAGTCCCGCTCTGGCCCTGGGCTATTATCACGACGAGGAAAAGACAAAGGACAGCTTCTTCCAACTGACCTTCCCTGACGGCGTGACACGCCGCACCTTCCGGACAGGCGATATGGCAAGCTACGACACCGACGGAAATCTGGTCTTTGCCGCGCGCCGGGACTACCAGATTAAACATATGGGGCGGCGAATTGAGCTTGGGGAAATCGAGGCAGTTGCTGATATGCTCCCGGAGCTGCGCCGCTGCTGCTGCCTGTATCACGCTGAGAAAAAGCGGATCACGCTCTTTTGCGAGCTGGCCGACGGCTGTCAGTGGAATAGCCGCGCTGTCCGCGCCGCGCTGAAGGGGCGGCTGACAGACTATATGCTTCCCGGAAAGGTAATTATTATGGAACATCTGCCACTTAATCCCAATGGGAAAATAGACCGGCAGAGTTTGAAAAACAAATTATAAAAAGGAGAACTCAATATGGATGAGCTGATGGAAATTCTGGAGGATATCGCCCCCGATGTGGACTATGAAACGGAGGACCGGCTCATTGACGGCAAGGTGCTTGACAGCTTTAGCATTGTTTCGCTGGTAGCGGCAATCTCAGAGGAGTTTGACATTGAGATCAGCCCAAAATATCTTGTGCCGGAGAATTTCAACAGCGCAAAGGCTATGTGGGAAATGATCCAGCGGATTCAGGAAGAAGAATGAAATGGCGCTGACCTCCATTCAATTTCTAATTTTTACTGTTTGCCTGCTGGTTGTGTATTATGCGCTTCCCAAGCGCTTTCAATGGTGTGTTCTATTGGCGTCCAGTATGCTCTTTTACTGCATGGCAGGCTGGAAAAATGCGGCCTATATTCTGGTTACAGCAGTTTCCACCTATTTTGCAGCCCGGCGGATGCAAACGCTGGCCGAACGGCAAACAGCATTCCTGAAAGCAAATTCCGGGCTGAGCAGAGAAGAAAAGCGCGCCTACAAAGCCAAAATTGGCGCACACCGCCGCAGGCTTATGGCAGTTACGCTTGTGCTGAACTTTGGAATCCTTTGTGTGTTCAAATATGCATCCTTCGCCTTGTCGCAGGTAAATGGCCTGATTCGGCTGTTTGGCAGCGAGGGCTTCTCTGGTACGTTTCAATTTCTTGTGCCTTTGGGCATTTCGTTTTATACCTTTCAGACCATGGGGTATCTGATTGACGTCTACTGGAAAAAGGTGGATGCACAAAAGAATTTCTGTAAGCTCCTTTTGTTCGTGTCCTTTTTTCCGCAGATCACACAGGGTCCAATCAGCAATTATGCACAGCTTTCCGAAGAACTGTTTACTCCCCACGCCTATTCCTTTGAAAATTACAAAGACGGCGGCATTCGGATGATCTGGGGCTTTGCCAAAAAGCTGGTGCTTGCCGACCTGCTCGCCCCCTATGTATCGGCTGTGTTTGCCCATTATACCGAATATGCTGGAATCACAGTGCTGATCGGTGCGTTTTTTTACAGCATTCAGATCTATGCCGACTTTTCCGGTTATATGGACATCGTTTGTGGCCTGTGTCAAATGCTTGGCATCCGGCTGACAGAGAATTTTGAACGTCCATACTTTTCAAAATCCATTGCAGAATACTGGCGTCGTTGGCATATCAGCCTCGGCGCGTGGTTTAAGACATATCTCTATTATCCAATTGCCGTATCCAAATGGAACCAAAAGCTGGGAAGACGGGCGCAAAAGCGCTTCGGAAAACACTTCGGGCAGACACTTCCGGCATCGTTGGCGCTGGTTGCCGTCTGGCTTACCACCGGTCTGTGGCATGGCGCAAGTTGGGGCTACATTGTTTGGGGCGGCGTAAACGGGCTGTTTATCATCTTTTCACTGTGGATGGAACCAGTCTATGAAGCCGCAAAACGCAGGCTGCATATCCATGAGGAGCGATGGCTTTGGCGCGCGTTTCAGACGGTTCGGACATTTATGCTGGTTACGCTCATTAAGGTACTGCCAGAAGTTGGCGGTCTACGGAACGGCTTGGGCCTCTGGAAGCGCATCTTCACAAATCATTCGATTCCAAAGTCGTTTTCGGCGCTGCTTCCCTTTGCAAAGAAAGGCGAGTTGATTCTCATCCTTCTGTTTACAGCGGCGCTGTTTATTGTCAGTC
Organism: uncultured Eubacteriales bacterium; assembly: GCA_948439445.1. Taxonomy (GTDB): domain Bacteria; phylum Bacillota; class Clostridia; order Oscillospirales; family Oscillospiraceae; genus Faecousia. Next base: position 2,927 of record CAOJND010000024.1, read on the forward strand.
TGATCCAACGCAGACAGCCGGCCCGCCAGTGGTTCACCAGATGGCCGAAGGTCTTGCAGTTGCTTTTCTTAGCCATTTTAATTCTTGCCGCACTTTTCTTCGGCAGCAGCGGAAACGCGGGAGGATTTCTCTATGCACAGTTTTAGAAAGACAGCTTTTGTAACGCTTGTACTGCTGCTGTGCATTGCGTTGGTTTTTTCGGTTTATACAGCGCCGTATTTCTACGGAACGGCGTTCTCGTATCAGGATTCCGGCGCCAGAAATGCGTTGGCTGGGCAGTTGGACACGTTGATCTGCGGCTCCTCCCATGCGTTCCGTGCGTTTATTCCGGAGCAGCTCGATCAGGCACTTGGAACGAACAGCTACAATTTATCCCACTCCATGCAGACCATGTGGGGCCGGTACTACCTGCTGAAAAAAGAGCTGAATCGAAACCCTGTAAAAACGGTGATACTCGAGCTATCCTACAATGCACTGACTCGAAACCGGGAAAAAGAAGGCCCGGAGGGGGATATTTATGAACTGGGGCGCTTCTCCAATCCCTTAGACCGTTGGAGCTTCTTCTTTTCTGCCATATCCCCTTCGGAGTATGGAAAGCTGTACTACGACACCATAGATCGCAGCACAACCGCCTGGAAGGCGCTGTTTCAAGGGACAATGGGCCTGCAAAGCACGCGTGGATATCTAGGACTGGATCCTGTCGATCAGAGCATATCGCCAGAGCAGCGAGAAACGGTGTTCCATTCGCTTTTGTTCAGCGTGAAGCAGGACGAACAGACCGTCTCTTATTTTGAAAAATGCATGGAGCTTTGCCGCGAAAAAGGTGTGCGGGTACTTTTAATCACAACGCCCATGCCGGAGAAAACGCTGCTTACCTATGACGGGTTGGAAACGGTGCGTGGTTGGTATGCCGCATATGCAGAGCGCTATGGCTGCGAGTTTTACGATTTCAATCTTCTGAAATCCAAGACAAGAGACTATCCTGAAGATACGGCATTTTTTGACCAGACCCATGTCAGCCGATTTGGAGCCCAGACATTTACGGCGGATTTATGCACCGTCCTGCGGAAGGTGGAAAACGGCGATTCCATTTCAGATCTTTTTTACAAAAGCTATAGCGAGATGGAGCAGGCGCTGCTTCAAAAAGCATAAAGAACTACGGCCAAGGCCCGGCTTTTCAGTCTGAAAAGCCGGGCCTGTATTGTGTGAAAAAGGAACAGATACCTAATTCTGGCCTTTCGCAAAAAGCATATAAAAAACCTCTCTTGTCTTAAGAGACAAAAGAGGTTTTTCGTGGCAGAGGGTGAGGGATTCGAACCCCCGCAAACGGAGTCAGAGTCCGGTGTGCTACCGTTACACAAACCCTCTATCAGAAGGACGGGTCTTATTATAAACCCAATTGCTGTATTTGTCAAGAACTTTTTTCCGGTTTTTTCCGGTGCATCTCTTTCTTTTCTCCAAGACCTAGGATACCCGCCGGAGCAGAAGATATACCTGCTCCGGCGGAATAAATTATCCGACTTTTAGGGTTAAGTCCCCGGACATGGTGTCGCTATCGATCTCACAGCTCTCGTCGCCACGTATCAGCTTGCCATTGCGGGTAACGGAGTCTTTAAATTCGCTGGACAATTGGCCGCTAAGCGAATCCAGCTCGGCGGTAAATCCAGCGTCCTCCGGTAGCGTCAAAATGCAATCTCCGGAGACCGCGTCATGGGATACCTTTCGGGGTGTATTGGATAGTTGTAGCGCACAATCCCCGGATACGGAGTCGCAATCAAAATAAGTCAGCGTTCCGGTATAGGTGATCCCGCCGGATGTGGTGTCGAAAGAAACTTCCTGGCAATTCAGGTCATTGAGCCGGTAGGTACCGGACACATTGTCCATCTCCAGCTCCCCAATAGAGAGGTTCGAGATTGTGCAGTCGGCAGATACCGCGTCAATTGATAGTTCCCGGCAATCCCAATCCTGGGGAACCGTAACCACAAGATGCTTCCGGGCACCAAAGTTCGTCCCGAAGGAGAAGAAATGGCTAGACCAAAACTTCTCCCGGCAAAAGGCAATGATCAGCCGGTCGCCGGAGACACGGTAACGCAACTGCTCGTCTTCCGTCAGCCCGGCAGGTTCTGAAATGGTGATTTCGTCGGTATCGGCGGTCTCAATGGTGATGGAACCGGAAACCCACTGAATGTCTAGCGCCTTGATGGCATCCGCCGGAATGGCCACAGAGGCGTCGCCGCTTCCATCCGGTGCAACGGTGGCCATAAGCGCGTCGTCGCCCCATGCGTCATAGCCGGCCCAGCGGGAGAACCACCCCGGTAAAAAAGAGAAGGTATAAGCGCCAATTCCCACCGCCAAAATGCCTAACAACAGAATAATTAAAAAGACGAATAGGATAATGCGAATAATGGCGTTAGTCCTCATGATTCTTGGCCTCCTTTAAATCCATACAGGCGGTAATCAGGCCCTCTATGGCGCCGGTCAGTGGAAACAGCACCCATGTGATCCCCCATGCTTGGGTGGAGAAGCTTATCGCCAGGTAGGCAATCACACATACAGTCCAAACCACACTGCTGATGGAGGAGCGCAGCTTCTGCTGGGGTGTCTGCTCATCCTGGCGGGCCCCACCTGGCTTTCTCTTCCCAGCAGACAGCACAATTAGCGCCGTAGCAACCGCCACAATTCCCAGAAGGCCGCACAGGCCCCGTTCATCCTGTAGTAGAAATAGGGGCAGTGGGCAGATAATGTACATGGCAATCGCCACCGCCCGGAGCATTTTCCGCCGCGGGGAAAGCTCCTGAAACTCTGCCGCCGTTTGGTCTGATCGGGTACTCTGATAAGCAGGCGTAGCGTTGCCGCTTAGAATCTCGTTAATGTCTCCAATTCCGGAAATAGCCAGACGGTAGGCAGCCCCTGGGGCTTTCCCCTGGTTAACCAAATCATCGTAGCGATCAAGGGTGTTTTGTAGAATTTCCTGCTTAATTTCTGCGGCCTCCGGTGCGCCGGCAAACAGCAGGTCGATATACCGGATTAGCTCATCTCTCATGCTTCTTCCTCCAAACTCAATATCTGATCCATAATTTCCTTTGTCTGCTCCCACTCGCTGAGAAGCCGGTAGCAGGCCTCCCGCCCTGCAGGGGTAATGGTGTAGTAGCGCCGCCTGGCGCCTGAGCCGCTGTCTCCCCAATAGGATGTGATATACCCCAATTCCTCCAGCCGGCGAAACGCAGTATAGAGCGTTGCCTCCTTTAATTCAAACCGGCTGTCAGAAAGGGTTAAGATCACCTTGTTGATTTCATATCCATAACTATCCCCATGGAGCAATCGGGCAAGAATAATTGCGTCGGTGTGTCCGCGGATCAAATCTCCCGCAATGGACATTACCCCACCTCCTTTGATGGGTGCATTATAGCATATAGTACCTCATGTGTCAAGGTATTCTAATAAAATATATAGTCCCTTTGAACCGGTTTCTACTGGCAGGCCAACTCAGCTGAAAAATTAGGACCTACATTCACAACCGACAACGCCACGCGGTCATCCATGCAGGTCCTATTTCCATTTCGGTCCACGATCTCCCAGCAAAATGGCTGAAGATGCATCTTTTGCCAAGGTACCCATCAAATAATGCTTTTACTGTGCCGTCTCCCAGGGAAAGGGTTTCCCCCGGAGCACCTCTTGCCGCAGGTAGCGGAAGGTCCGCTTCTCCCCCTGCTCCGCCAGCATAGTCAAAATATAAGCAAGCTGCCGCTGGGTCTGCGGGTGCATCAGCGTCCGCTCCCTGGATGCTTCAAAATACTCCAGCGCAGAGGAAGGGTGGTAGTCTTTTCCCTGATAGGTCATGCAGGCGGCTCGCCGGTCCATCACCATCTCCACCAGATACCGGCGAGGCATCTCCACCGGTTCATACCGGCGGGTCAGAGGACTCATATCCGACCAATACTCATAGTGATGCTTGTTGCGTCCTTTGTGGTGCATCCAAGCCTTGGAGTAACCAATTGCTTCCCGTTCCGCCGCGTTGGGACTGCGTACCCCCTGGTAGTACCGGGCGCCAGCCCAAAACTCTGTGGGCGCGTATTTGGACAGATCATGAACCAGCCCCTGCCAAATCAGGCCCACCCGAAAGCATCCCTGCATGACAAGAAAGCGGTGCTTTGTAATTGTCTTAAAATGCCGCCATGGCTTCATGCGCCGGCCCCTCCTTCTGATGTTTGCCTGTATTATAGTCCATCCCAGTTGGATTTGCAAGGGCCGCTTCTAAAAATCCGGCTGCCTTGTCTCGAGGGAATGCCCTGCAGGCATTTTTCCATAGCAAAGCCGTTCCCACAACCTACCGGCTGTGGGAACGGCAAAAATGGCAGAAATCTGGCGCACTACTAGCGGCTTCCCTTGTCGTAGGGAATGCCTTCCGCTTTGGGTGCTCGGGACTTTTTGGAGGTAAAAGCAAGCACAATCAAAGAGATGATGTAGGGCAGCATATTGTACACCGGGCTGGGCAGATTCAGCGCCACCAGGAAATCAAAGCCGGTATACACATTGGACAGCGCCCGGAACAAACCAAACAGCAGCGCTGCCAGGGCGATTCGCTGGGGCTTCCACTGGCCAAAAATCATAACCGCCAGAGATAGGAAGCCAAAACCTGCCACACCGTTCTCAAATTTCCACTCGCTGACACCGGCTGTGATGTAGACCACGCCGCCCAGACCGCCCAGCAGACCAGAGAGCAAAACGCCTGCGTAACGCATCTTATACACGTCAATGCCCACAGAGTCCGCTGCCTGGGGATGCTCGCCGCAAGCTTGAAGCCGCAGGCCAAACCGGGTGCGGTACAACACCACAAACGACACCGCCAGCGCGATTACCGCCAGCAGCATAAACCAGTTCAGCTCAATGCCGCCCAGGCTGATCTGGAACGCCTTCTTCTGGTCAAAATACTGAATGGTGGAGGATACATTGTCGGGATTTTCCACCGTGTTAATGGCCTTGACAATCATTGTCGCCGCAGCAGTGCCCAGCATATTCATCGCGGTACCTACAATGGTCTGATCCGCGTTGAAATTGACAGCCGCCACTGCCAGCAGCAGGGAGAACAGGCACCCCGCGGCCATACTACACAGCACCACCGCCAGCACCATCAGCACCGAGCCGCAACCGGCGGGCATATATTTCATCGCCAACGCGCCGCCCAGGGCGCCCATAACCATAATACCCTCTAAACCAATGTTAATCACACCGCTGTGCTCTGAGAAGCAGCCGCCCAGCGCCACCAGCAGCAAAACGGAGGCGAAAATCAGCGTATACTGAACCAACAGTACCATTATTTTTTACCTCCTTTTTCTGAGGATCCGGCTTGTTTTGTGGCTTTTTTCTCCTCGCTGCGGGCAATTCGGTTGTTCAAAGACAGCTTCACAAATAGAACAAAGCCGCACAAATAGATAATAATCGACGAGATAAAATCAGACACCTGGGCACAATACATGGTCTTGTCCACATAGGCGCCGCCGGCGGTGATATGCTGGATGAAATAGGAAGAGAAAATGGCGCCAATGGGATTTAGCCCGCCTAGGAAAGCCGCGGCAATGCCGTTGAAGCCCATGCCGGGCACACTGCTCTGGGAGCAGGACCACTGTTCAAACCCAGTCAGATACAGCAGCGCCGCCGCCATACCCGCCAGCCCGCCTGCAATGGCCATGGTTAAAATCAGGTTCCGATTTTCCTGCATGCCCGCGTATTTGGCGGCGTTCTTATTATTGCCGGTGGCTTTCAGCTCATAGCCAAGCTTGGTTTTGGACAGAACAACCCAGATCAGCACCGCCATTACAATGGCAATCGGAATGGCAATGGTGACATACTGACTGCCGCTGAACAGCTCTCCCAATCCCAGACTGGGCAGTAGCGCCCCGGGATTGACGTTTTTCAGATTCTTGGTATAGGGACTTGTTTCCTCTTTCACCAGATTCAGCAGCATGTTCACACCATACAGGCTGATCCAGTTGAGCATGATACAAGAGATGACTTCGTTAACGTTGCAGTACGCCTTCAGAACGCCAGAGATGGCGCCGGCAATGGCGCCAGCCAAAATGGCCGCCAGCAGGCACACATACCAGGGAAGTCCCAGGCCCAGCGCGCAGTAGAGGCTGGCGCCAGCGCCCACCACAAACTGACCGGCGGCGCCAATGTTGAACAACCCCACCTTATAGGCGAACAACACCGACAGGGAACACAGCAGCAGCGGCGCGGTTTTAACCAACGTGTTACCCAAGTAACGCAGCCGGGCAGCCCCACTGGGATAGTAAAAAAAGTTTTTGATTATGGCGGAAATTGCAGTCCATGCACCACCGGGATTGATCAGCAGCAGGGCGATATAGCCCACCAGCAGGCCCACCAGGATACACATCACAGAGGCAAGCAGGGTCTGAAATCCATCTTTTTTCAGCAAGCTGTTTTTCATGGCTTAGCCCTCCTTTTTCGCGCCGGCCATGTACAGGCCAAGCTCTTCCACCGTGACGGTCTTGGGGTCAAATTCGCCTACGATCTCGCCCTGGCACATGACGAGAATCCGGTCGGATACATTCATCACCTCGTCCAGCTCCAACGATACCAGCAGCACAGCTTTTCCCGCGTCCCGCTGGGCCACCAATTGCTTGTGGGTGTACTCGATGGCGCCCACGTCCAGGCCACGGGTGGGCTGAACCGCCACCAGCAGTTCCGGATCCTTGTCAATCTCCCGCGCGATAATGGCTTTCTGTTGGTTGCCGCCGGACATGCTTCTAGCCCGGGTGACAGGTCCCTGACCGGAGCGCACGTCATACTGCTCAATTAGCCGGGCCGCGTAGCTTCGGATCGCTTTGCGCTTTAAAAATCCCGCCTTGTTTGTAAACTCCGGCTGGAAATACCGCTGAAGTACCATATTATCCTCCAACGAATAGTCCAGCACCAGGCCATGCTTGTGCCGGTCCTCGGGAATATGGCTCATACCCATGGTGGAACGCTTGCGGATGCTGGCGTGGGTGATATCCCGCCCGCGCAGGAGAATCTGCCCGGCCACCAGCGGCTCCAGGCCAGTCAAGCCATAGACCAATTCGGTCTGGCCGTTACCGTCGATTCCCGCAATGCAGACAATCTCTCCCCGTCGTACCTGGAAGGATACATTTTTCACCGCGTTGTTTTTGTGCCGCCGGGAGGCCACGGTCACCCCCTTCAGCTCCAGAACCAGCTCGCCGGGCTGGACCAGAGCCTTGTCCACGGCGAACTTCACGTCCCGGCCCACCATCATCCGGGACAGCTCGGCCGGCGTGGTGCCTTTGGTTTCCACCGTGCCGATGTATTTTCCCTTGCGCAGCACCGTACAGCGGTCGGAAACAGACATAATCTCGGAAAGCTTATGGGAGATAAACAGGATGCTCTTTCCCTCCGCCGCCAGATTTCTCATAATCTGCATCAGCTCATCGATCTCCTGGGGCGTGAGCACTGCGGTTGGCTCGTCAAAAATTAAAATCTCATTGTCCCGGTACAGCATCTTCAAAATCTCGGTTCTTTGCTGCATCCCCACGGTAATGTCCTCCACCAGCGCGTCGGGATCCACCTGCAGGCCGTACTTCTCAGATAGCGCCAGCACCTTTTCCCGGGCCTGCTGCTTTTGCAGCAGCCCCAGCTTTCCCGTTGGCTCCACGCCCAGAATGATGTTATCCAGCACCGAAAAGCACTCCACCAGCTTGAAATGCTGATGTACCATGCCAATGCCCAACGCGTTGGCATCATTGGGGTCTCGGATCTCCACCTTCTGGCCGTCTTTGCGGATTTCGCCTTCCTCCGGTTGATACAGGCCGAACAACACGCTCATTAAGGTACTTTTGCCTGCGCCGTTCTCCCCCAGCAAAGCGTGAATCTCGCCTTTTCTCAGTTGGAGGGTGATATCATCGTTGGCGATGATACCTGGGAAACGCTTGGTGATGTGCAGCATTTCAACTGCATAGTTTTCCAATTCAGCATACCTCCTTGAAAATCCGAGAAACTGGCGCCACCATACAGGCGTAATGCGCCTTCTCCCAAGATTCTTTCTTAGATTCTTGTCATAATTAAGTATAACATGGTCTTATGGGTTTTGCAAAATATTTTTTACCAAATCTCAGCTTTTCTTCCCTTTTCTGGGGGATGATTCCGCTTTTGCCTCGCCGCATTGACATAGGCAATATAGCCGTCCCCTGTAAAAGAAAACGGCGGTTCGTTGAACCGCCGTTAGTCTTTTATACTGTATTTTTTATTCCCAAGCCTTTGCATCCAGCGGCGTATCACATCCCCAGGACGCCGCAGCCTGTTGGAATCTCTTTTTTGCAATCGTTTTAAATACCATTTGCATCAGCACCCGCAAGGGCAGTGGAAAATATTCCGGCCCAGTAAATTTTTTTGCCTCTGTTCGGAAAAATCCGTCTCCCTCAGCAAACAGCGCCCCCATTGCCCGGTATGGCTTCGTGGCTTTTTCCTGCCCAGCCGCGTCCAAAAGCCGTATCCCAAAATTATCTCCCTTGACCAGGCAGCCGCCATAGCAGACGCCCAGATATTCCGGTAGCTTCTCAAGAAACCTCTCGCCGCAGCGAAGCTGGCTCCCCTCTGCAAAACCGCTCTGCAAAATAAAAGAGAGCCTGGTACGATCGTCCTTTTTCGGCAAAGTTTCCAAGAATTCCAGAAGCAGTCCCGGCACACATTCCACAAAAAGCGGCAGCGCGATTAGAATTTCTTCATTTTTTATGTATGCTTCCCTGATGGCATCCCACGACCTGCGCTCAGAAATCGCATATCTTTCAAAGGAAGCGCCCCGCTCCAACAGTCCCTTGCCAAAAGAGGAGATGATTTTATCCGTGTTGCTGTATTTCTCAATTCGTGGGCTGCCATTGATCATGACCACATGCATTTGATCGCCTCCTGCATCTGTTCTACATGAAAAACGCCAAGCGAGCGGCTTCCAAAATTAAGCGCCATACGCTGACACCACCAGTTTAGGTAATCCCTGTCCCCGTCCCCTGCAAAGACAATCCCAAAGTCAGGCTGGTGGTCATAGCGCATCACGTGGCGCATTTGTCCGTCCTTAAACTTCAAATTCATGGTGGCAAGGGGCAGCACCCTGTCTACAATATTTTTTGTCTGATAAGAGAGGAAGCCAAACCGGGTATCTGAAACAAACCAGACCTGTCCGGCGCCGCTCATCTTTTTCAAAATCGGCGCATAATCGTCTTTGATCGAGCAGATCCCCGGCGTTTTCAGCCAGCAGTGATTGCAGCCGATGCAATGGGAAATTTGCATCGTAGTTGTGTCTATCCGCTCAAATTCTGTTTGCCGCTTGCCACTGCGAAGCAGCTCTTCCACAATTCTCTTCCCAAGATGTTCCTGGGTTGTATCAAGTATCAGATTCATAATTTCCCCTTTTTTGAATATGTTACCCTGCCAATTTCCCGCGCTATTTTGCAGAAGAAAGCTGTTCGCCCAAAATGGATTTGGTGGCGTAGGCGTTTAAGGACATATCCGCCACATTGCCCGCCAGGAATTCATAATAGGCCTGGGCGCCAATCATGGCGCCGTTGTCCCCGCACAGAGCCAGCGGCGGCATATACACGGTAGCGTTTCGTTCCGCCGCAGCGGCACCCAGATCCCGGCGAATCCGGGAATTGGCCGCCACGCCCCCTGCGATGGCAATCTTGCGGTATCCGGTTTCCTCCAGGGCCAACACCGCCCGGGACACCAAAATCTCCGAAACAGCCCTGCAAAATCCGGCGCACAGGCTGTCCCGGTCCAGTTCCTGACCCACCTGCTGGGCATGGTGGATGAGATTCAGCGCGGCGGTTTTCAGCCCGGAAAAGCTCATATCATAGGGATTGTCCCCGGGCCTTGGGCGTGGCAAAACATACTTCGTGTCATCTCCCAACTGGGCCGCCTGATCCAGCGCGGCGCCGCCGGGATATGGCATACCCAGCACCCGGGCAACCTTGTCAAAGCTCTCTCCTGCCGCGTCGTCCAGCGTGCCTCCTAAAATCCGCATCTGGGTATAATCCTGCACATCTACAAACATGGTGTGCCCACCCGACGCCACCAGACACAGAAACGGCGGCTCCAAATCCGGATAGGCCAGATAGTTGGCCGCAATGTGCCCGCGAATGTGGTGCACCGGAATCAGGGGCTTGTCCAGTGCCAGGGCAGCCGCCTTGGCAAAATTCACCCCTACCAGCACCGCGCCGATCAGCCCCGGAGCGTAGGTCACTGCCAGCGCGTCCAGCTCCCCCCGGGACAGGCCCGCCTGGCCTAGCGCCTGCTCCGCCAGGCCATAGATCACTTCCACATGCTTGCGAGAAGCGATTTCCGGCACCACGCCGCCATAGATCCGGTGCAGCGCCACCTGGGAGGCAATACAGTCCGTCAGCACCTGCCGTCCGTCCCGGACAATGGCCACCGCCGTCTCGTCGCAGGACGACTCCACCGCCAAAATATTCATGAGCGCCACTCCAATCTCAAAATCAAGGCGTCCTCAGTGGGATGCCGGTAATAGCCAGGCCGCCGCCCCGCCTGAAAAAATCCCAGTTTGGCATATAGCGCCTGGGCCGCCTGGTTGGAAGACCGCACTTCCAGACTCAGGCAGTGGACATCGCCGGCGGATAGCCTTTTGACCAGCTCTTTCACCAGCGCCTGCCCGATTCCCTGCCGGCGGTAGGCCTGGGCCACCGCCAAATTCATCATATCGGCCTCTCCCAGCACGCTCTGGGCGCCCACATAGCCCGCCACCTGGCCGCCGTCCATGGCAACCAGCCACAGGGCCAGAGGATTGTCCAGCTCCGAGGCCAGGGAAGCCTGGCTCCATGGCGCAGAAAAGCACTGCGTCTCCAGCGCCGCCACCTGGGGCACGTGGGCCGCCGCCATAGCTACAATCTCCATCATTTCGCCTCGTACCAACTGCCACCCCACTTGGCCTGCGCCACCAGGGGCACCGAAAGGCTGGCCACCTGCTCCATCTCCCGGCTGACCAGGTCCGCCACCTGCTCCGCCATGGCCTGGGGACACTCCACAATCAGCTCGTCGTGGACTTGCAGCAGCAGTTTGGCCTGGGGATACTGCTGGGACAGCGCCCTATCCACCCGGATCATGGCCAGCTTGATCAAATCGGCAGCGGTGCCCTGGATGGGCGTGTTCAGCGCCATGCGCTCCGCCCCCTGCCGGACGTTAAAATTGCTGCTTTTCAGCTCCGGAATGGACCGCCGGCGGCCGTACATCGTCTCGGTATAGCCCTTGTCCCGGGCCTGCTGCACCACCTGCTTCATATAATCCCGCACGCCGTGGTAATTGGCTAAATAGCTGTCGATATATTCCCGGGCCTCCCACCGGCTGACGCCAATGTCCTCCGCCAGAGAAAATTCGGAGATTCCATATACAATTCCAAAATTCACCGCCTTGGCGTTGCGCCGCTGAAGCGATGTCACCTGTTCCGGATCCACACCGAAAACCTGGGCCGCCGTGGCGGTGTGGATGTCCAAGCCCGTGCGAAAGGCCGCCTGCATGGCCTCGTCCCCCGCGATATGGGCCAGAACCCGCAGTTCAATCTGGCTATAGTCCGCGTCCACCAGCACGCAGCCGGGCTTGGGCACAAACATCCGGCGAATTTCCGCCCCCAGGTCCGTGCGGACCGGAATGTTTTGCAGATTGGGGTCGGTAGAGGACAGCCGGCCGGTGGCGGTGACCATGTTTTGCAGGGTGGTGCGAACCCGGCCGTCGGGGCAGATCACCTTGAGCAAGCCGTCGGCATAGGTGGATTTCAGCTTGGTCAGCATCCGGTAGTCCATGATGACAGAAATCACAGGATGCAACAGCTTCAGCTTTTCCAGCACCTCCGCGTTGGTGGAATAGCCGGTTTTCGTCTTTTTCACCGGGGGAAGCCCCAGGGTTTCAAACAGCAGCTTGCCCAGCTGTTGGGTAGAATTGATGTTAAACGGTTCCTCGGCATAGGCATAGATCTGATTTTCACAGGCCTCGATCCGCTGGGCCAGCATTTGCCCAAATTGACGCAGCTTCTCCTGGTCGATGGCCACGCCCTCCCGCTCCATGCGGTACAGCACCGGGCACAGAGGCAGCTCCATCTGCCGGTACAGTGCGGTCATCCCCTGCTGCTCCAGCTGGGCTTCCAAAACAGGCTTTAACTGCCACAGCGCCTGGGCGCAGGCGGCCGCGTCGCCGTCGTCTACCGTGGTCCCCAAAAAATTGGTGGCCAGCTTGGAGACGGGGTAGTCCGACTGGGTGGGGCTGAGATCATAGGCGGCAAGGGCCGTGTCAAACTGGCATACCCCATGGGCAAGACCCAGGCCGTCCAGCCGGTGCCAGGTGGTTTTACAGTCGTGCAGAATCGCCGCCCCGTCGCGGAGCACCGCCTCCAGCGCCTCGGTCCGTTCCAGAGGCGTAATGGAGCAGACTCCCTCGGCCCAGGCGACGCCAATGGAGCCGTCGGCCGCCAGATAGACGGCGCAGGGCGTGCCCGGCGCCGGCAGAGCGTCGGTCCGGGGTAGATTCGGGCTGCTCTGGACCTGCTGGCAAAGCCGTTCCTTTTCCGCGCCCCGCAGGCCATACCGGTCGATGAGCCGGACAAATTCCAGCTTGACAAACAGCTCATACAATTCCAGCCGGTTGGGCGGCTGGATAATGGCGTCCATGGGATGAAACGCCACCGGCGCGTCCGGCCGGATGGTGGCCAGATCATAGGACAGGTAGGCGTTGTCTCTGCCAGACTCCAGCTTTTCCCGGAGCTTGGGGCGAATGGAGGGATCCTGCAAATTGGCATAGACTCCGTCCAGCGTGCCAAATTTCAGCAATAGATCCGTAGCAGTTTTGGGGCCAACCCCGGCAACGCCGGGGATATTGTCGGAGGAATCCCCCATAAGCGCCTTTAGATCAACCAGGCGCTTTGGTTCGAATCCGTATTCCGCCTGAAACGTGGCGGTGTCATATAGGGTCGTTGTGGTGTGCCCCGCCTTGGATACCACCAGCTTCACCTGCACATGGTCGTCAATGAGCTGCAAGCTGTCCCGGTCTCCGGTGACGATGACGCAGTCCCAGTCCTCCTGGGCGCACCGTTTGCCCACGGTGCCGATGACGTCGTCGGCCTCCCAGCCCTGGCATGCATAGATTGGAATGTTCATAGCGGCAAGCACCTGCTTCATCACAGGCATCTGCTGGGCCAGCTCCTCGGGCATTCCATGCCGGGTGGCCTTATAGCCGTCATATTTCAGGTGCCGGAAGGTAGGGCCGTGCAGATCAAAGGCCACGCACAGCGCCTCGGGCTGCTCCTCCCGCTCCATGCGCTCTAGAATATTCAAAAATCCATAGATAGCATGGGTGTACAGACCGTCCCGGGTGGTCAGCGGCTTGACGCCAAAATAGGCCCGGTTGATGACGCTGTTGCCGTCTAAAATTAAAAGCTTCATACGCGTCTCCACTTTGTGCCCTGGGGCGTATCGATGATTTCAATCCCCCGGGCTTTCAATTCGTCTCGAATTCGATCCGCCTCGGCAAAATTCTTGGCCTTTTTTGCCGCCGTCCGGGCGGCGACCAGGCCGTCGATCTCCGGATCCGCCTGGGCGGCCTCCTGGGCAGCCTGCTTTTCCCGAAGCCGCTGGGCGGCGTTTAGCAGATCCAAATCCAGAACCCGGTCGAAATCCGCCAGCACCGCCAGCTTTGTCGCGTCGCCAGTCTTGGCCTTCAGCACGTCATACAGCGCCGTCACCGCCAGGGAGGTATTCAAATCGCTGTTCAGCGCGTTTACAAACCGGGCCTTCAATTGGTCAAAGATAGCCTGCTCCACATCTCCGCCCGGCTCCAGCGCGGCAATCTTGCCAATCAGCTTGTCATAGGCCGCCTGGGCGTTATCCAGGTTTTCCCAGCTAAACACCAAATTCCGGCGATAGTGGCTCTGCAAGCAGAACAGCCGGTAGGCCATGGGATCATAGCCCTTTTCCTCCAGCAGCGCCACCGTCAAAAACTCCCCTTTGGATTTGGACATTTTTCCGGTTTCCGTGTTCAGATGGTGGACATGGAACCAGTAGTTGCACCATTTGTGGCCCAGGTAGCTCTCCGACTGGGCGATCTCATTGGTGTGGTGGGGAAAGGCGTTGTCAATTCCGCCGCAGTGGATATCCAGGTCCTCGCCCAAATATTTCATGGATATGCCGGAGCACTCGATGTGCCAGCCGGGGTAGCCCACGCCCCAGGGGGAGTCCC
>CAOJND010000025.1 GCA_948439445.1 uncultured Eubacteriales bacterium
CGGTAGGCGGTTGGCCCCCACCACCAGGGGGCAGCTTCTTTGCCCCCTGTTTTTATGAAAGGGGGGCTGCCCGATGAGTACATCCGAAGTTCTGCAACTTTGTCTTGTTATCATTGGCGTTGTAAGCCTCGTTTTACAGGCTTCAAAAAAGAAGTAATCGCCGTCCCCTGACAAGTTCGGCGATTACTTCGTCCTACACTTAGGGGGCTAGACCGTCTATCGGCAGCGCCCTTTTTCTATGCTTAGTATAGCACAGAATTGGAAAATGGTCAAGGGGAAAGTTTCTTTTTATTTTGCAAGTCGTGTAAACGTACAATACATATCGGAAAGTATGAGCCGGATTATGGAGAAATACATACGCATAAATAACAGCATGCGAAAAGTAAAAGGTGCAAATTATTAACAACGGTTGTTAAACGATTGGCAAACCGTTGGCGTATATTTTGTTGATCCCTTTTGGTAATATTTATTGTATTATAATGATACTGTTTTCTGAAGGGGATTTTTATGCCAACGAATAAAATACCATTTACATTTAATCTGAAAGACGCGTATTTAGAAAAAATGCGGTATATCGCCAAGCGTGAAACGAGAAGTTTAAGTAATCTTTTGGAACATCTTTGCAAGTTATATATTGAAAAATATGAGCAAGAGAACGGAGAAATAGCGTTAGATAATATAGATGTTGAAAGATGTTCCTTATGATCTTCTAAAAGAGGATGGCCGCATGTATGAAATCATGCTGCTGCGGGATCAATCCAGCAGCGCGTTTGGAAGCATCGCCAAAGCGGTTCAATTATCGGCCCGAACGGTGAGAAATACATATCATAAGATCAAATTTGTCCAATCGCGGCTTTACATCAGTCACATTTCCATCGTGCTCGGGGTCGACCGCTCGCAAATTGAGGCGATTTATAAGCAAGCCATGGCGTGTTACCAAGACGAACAGTACGCGTGCGCCTATCTGGAGCAAAAATATCATGACATTCTGACGGCCTATCGAAAGGGAGAGCCGGGAATGCCGAAGCAATTTGTGGAAAGTATGCCGCCGTTTCAACTGGAATTGCCCCCAGAAATTGTGGCCCGTATCATGGAAATGAGAGACGTGGAAAACGCCTCCTTCGTAAAGATCGGGAAAGCGCTTCACATGACCCAGCAAAAGGCAAAATGCATATACGACGACCATTATCACGCGCGGATGCTGGAGCTGATCACCGAATTAGAAGCAAAAGCAGACTGTGCGTCAGAAAAGTGGGAGATCTGGGAGTATTGTTTCAAAAACAATCACTCGCCAAAAAATTGCTGTGACATGCTGAAAAAAATAAATGCCGCCGGTTTTCTTTCCACAAAATAAAAAACCAACCGCCTTGACGCTTCGCGCCCTGAGACGGTTGGCACAAAAAGACAGGCGGATAGAATTTCGTTTCTATCCGCCTATTTTTCTCTATAAAAAAGATCACATTTGCCACGCAGACAAATGTGATCTTCTTTCTGGGGTGGGTAAAGGGACTCGAACCCTCGATCTTCAGAGCCACAATCTGACGCCTTAACCAACTAGGCCATACCCACCATATGCAATTGCGCGACGGCAGGATGGTACGCCAGGAGGGACTCGAACCCCCTACCTACTGCTTAGAAGGCAGTTGCTCTATCCAGATGAGCTACTGGCGCATATCATGGAGCGGGTGACGGGAATCGGACCCGCGTATCCAGCTTGGAAGGCTGGTGTTCTACCATTGAACTACACCCGCATATCCTGCCCTTATCAGCCCCACGATTTTAGCATATATTCCCCGTTCTGTCAAGGGTATTGGGCCAGAATTTGGGGAATTTTTTCATAAATTACATCCGCCACCGCCCCTTGGGCGCATGCACACACATTGGGAAAGCGATCTGTCAGAACACTGTCCGCCGGGCAAAAAGCGTAATCCGCCCCTTCCAGCATGGGCAGATCGTTTTCCCCGTCGCCCACGCAGATCAGCAGCTTTTTGCCCAATCTTCGCTGCAATTCCCGAGCGGCGGCCGCCTTGGAGACCCCGGCGGCGTGGATATCAATAATCCGCGGCGCCGCCCGGTATACCGCTGCCCGATCCCCCAGAAGCTGCTTCAGCTCTTGCTCCACCCGGTCCATATGGGCCAGCGCCTCCGGCGAACCGGTAAATAGATGCGCCACCGTAGGCGCCCAAAACCGCTCATATAATGTAAACTTTAAAAACGGCTCTTGGGCCGCCTCTTGAATCCGGCCATAGGTACAGCCGTTCTCCCGGCAATACGCCTCCCACATGGGCTGGTGGCGAATGGTATAGTGCGCCTGGAACCCCTGTAACTCGATCACCTGCTCCGGATACCGTGCCAAGACGTCGCGCAGCAGAACCTGGGGATCAAAATCCAGGACGTGGGAGAACAACAGCTTTCCCGTATCCGGTTCTATAGCGGCGCTGCCGTTGTACAATAGCAGCGGCGCATTCACCGGCACCTGTGAAATATAGGGCCGGTACATGGGTAGGCTCCGGCCGGTGTTCACCGTGAACGTACCGCCCCGGGCCATAAAATCTAAAATCGCCTGACAGTTTCGGGCCGGAACCGTGGAATCCGGCGCGGTCAGGGTGCGGTCAAAATCCGCAGTCAGTAAAATATCGGCGTATGTCATTTGGTTTTCCTCTACGTCTCATGCAACGCGAAAGTTCGCTCCAGTTTATCCAGCACCGCCAAGAAATAGTCCGGCAGCGGCGCCAGGACGATCACCGGATGGCCGTCCCTGGGGTGCCGGAAGCAAAGCGCCCCGGCATGTAGACACTGGCTGGTCTGTCCCAGCTCCGGCTTTTTTCGGCCGTACACCGCGTCCCCCAAAACCGGATGGCCAATATAGGCCATATGAACCCGGATCTGGTGGGTCCGCCCGGTTTCCAGGCGGCAGCGGATATGGGTATAGCCCCGGTACCGCTTCACCACCTCCCAGTGGGTTACGGCATCGCGGGAATTGCGCTGGGTAACGCACATTTTTTTTCGGTCCGATGGGTGCCGCCCAATGGGTGCGTCCACTGTTCCGGAATCCTCTTTCACGATCCCGCACACCACGGCATCGTAGGTGCGGGCCATGGTGTGATCCTTCAACTGAGAGGCTAACACCGTGTGGGCCAGATCGTTTTTTGCCACCGCCAGCAGCCCCGAGGTGTCCTTATCAATCCGGTGGACAATCCCCGGACGAAGCACTCCATTGATGCCGGACAGACTGTCCCCCCGGGCATACAGAAGGCCATTGACCAACGTATCGTCGGTATGGCCGGCGGCAGGATGCACCACCAGCCCCTTGGGCTTGTTCAAAACCAGCACATCCGAATCCTCATAGACGATGTCCAGCGGAATGTCCCGGGCCGCAATCTCCAGCGGCTCCGGCTCCGGCATGGTAAATTCCACCGTGTCCCCTGGCTGTAGCCGGTCATTTTTCTTGCCGGATCTACCGTTGCACCGGACCAGGCCCTCCTCCAGCAGCTTTTGCGCGCCGGAACGGCTGAGCCCCGGCGTCATGCGGGCCAGAAAAGCGTCTAGCCGCTCCCCAGCGGAATCCGCAATCAGGATCATAGCTTGCCATCCTTCCAAAAGCCCTTGTTAAAAAGTAGCAGATGCACAAGTAGCAAAATACAGCCACAGGTGATAAAGCAATCCGCCACATTAAATACGGGAAACCGGATGAATTCTACCTCGATCATGTCCACCACATAGCCAAACCGGAGCCGGTCAATCAGGTTGCCCAGACCGCCGCCATAAATGGCCGCAATACACCACCGCTCCAGCGTTGTAAACGGTAGCTTTTTCTTCCACAGCTCCCAGGCAATCACCAATGTAAATAGAACAAATACCGCCACGAACAGCCATTGCATCCCCTGAAACGCAGAGAACGCAGCCCCGGTATTTTGCACATAGGTCAGCCCAAACAGATTGGGAACCACGGCAATCTTCTCATACAAGGAGATGTTGCCCTGTACCCAGGCTTTGCTGAGCTGATCCACCAAAACGACAGCAGCGGAGAATAACATCATGAAAAAAATACTCAAAAGGCCTACCCCTCCTTCTAAAAATTGATTTCATCATACCATGCGTCCCCGGAAATGTCAACCTCAGGGCAAAATCCGGCTGGCCTTCAGGTAGCGCTCCTCCTCGGAAAACACACAGCCGCAATATTTTTGCATGTAAAATCCAAGCGCTCTGGCCCGTTCCTGACCCGCCCGAAACAGCGGGCGGAAGTCCCGATAGAGAAACTGCACCTGGTACATCTCGGCGGCCCGCTCCGCTACCTCTCGCATCAGCCCGTGATTCTGGTAAGGACTGATGAACAGTGAGGAGGTAAAGCTGTCAAAGCCGCCCTCCTTTGCCTGGCGCGCCGCTTCAAACAGCCGCATCTCATAGCATTTTTCGCAGCGGTTGGGGATATCCTCCGCCACGGCCCGGACGAAAGGCCGCAGGCCATAGTCATTGCGTTCAATTACCGGCAGATCAATAGAGACCGCATACTCGCGCAGACAGTTGCGCCTGGCCCGGTACTCGGTAAAGGGGTGGATATTGGGATTATACCACAGGCCGGTAACCTCATAGCCCTCGCCCCGCAAAGCGTCGATGCACTGATTGGCGCAGGGCGCGCAGCAGATGTGCAGCAGGGTTTTCATCCATGAAGCCCCCTTTCATCCGGGCGGCGCAGCGCCGGCGAACGCTCCTGCAACAACAGTAGATCGGAGATTACCGTGTTGGATAGCAAAAAGCCCGCCGGCGTCAGATGCCACCGGCTACCGTCCTTGACCGCCAGCCCGCGCTCCTGGCATTTGTGCAGATACCCTTCCAGGGGCTGGAAGGGCAGCAGGAATCTGCGCTGGTACTCCTCGGCGTCAATTCCCGCCGTCGTCCGCAGGCGAAGCATGAGATATTCTCCCGCCCGTTCCTTCGGCGGCACCTCTTGGATCTCCCGCATCACCACGCCGCCATTTTGGATACCCTTGATATACCCCCGCAAATCTCGAATCGCAGAAAACCGCTTCCCTGCAAAATCAGAGCTGGCGTCCGGGCCAAAGCCAATGTATTCCCCACCGTTCCAATATTTCAAATTGTGCCGGGAGGCATGGCCTTTCCGGGCAAAATTGGAGATCTCATATTGCTGATAGCCCTTCTGCTTTAAAATCGCCACCGCCGCCAGATACATGTCCGCCTGGGCGTCGTCGTCCGGCAGATTGGCCAACTCCCAATACCTTGCCAGCGGCGTGCCGGGCTCCACCTTTAGACCATAACAGCTGATGTGCTCCGGCTTCAGCTTCAGCACATGCTCCAAGGTCTTAACCCACGCCTGCTGGGTCTGATCCGGCAGACCATACATCAAATCCAGAGATAGATCGGAAAAGCCCGCCTTTCGAATCCGCTCCACGGCGGACACCACCTGTGCATAGTCGTGGGGGCGGCCAAGCTTGGTCAAAATTTGGTTGTCATCACTTTGCACCCCAAGGCTGACCCGGTTAAACCCCTCTGCCCGAAGCCGAGAGAGCAGCTTATCCGATACGGAGTCCGGATTGGCCTCAAAGGTGATCTCCGCGTTGTCCGACACATCAAAACTCCGGCGAATGGCGGTGAGCATGGTGGAAAGCCCATCCCCGCCAAAAAAGCTGGGGGTGCCGCCGCCAAAATAGACGGTATCCACCCGATAGCCCGGGGCCAGGTGCCCAGTCTCCCGGATATGGGCGCAGATGGCCTTTTGAAAATCGTCCATCAATGTGTCGTCCTTGCTGGCCAGGGAGTAAAAGTCACAGTATTCGCATTTGCTCCGGCAGAAGGGAATGTGCACATAAAGCCCAAGGGGGGTCTTTTCTCTTTTTCCAAAAAGGGGCATAAAGTCTCCTCCTTCGTCTGTGGAATCAGTCCTCGTCCAGCTTTAGCACCGCCATAAAGGCCTCGCTGGGTACGGATACGGTGCCAAAGGTTCGCATCCGCTTTTTGCCTTCCTTCTGCTTTTCCAGCAGTTTTTTCTTCCGGGTGATGTCGCCGCCATAGCACTTGGCCAGCACGTCCTTGCGCAGTGCCTTGATGGTCTCCCGCGCGATAATCTTGCCGCCGATGGCCGCTTGCACCGGGATTTCAAACTGGGCTCTGGGAATGTTCTCTTTCAGCTTTTCGCAGATTTTTCTGGCTCTGGGGTAGGCGTTGTCCGCAAATAGAATGAAACTCAGCGCGTCCACAATGTCCCCATTGAGTAAAATATCCAGCTTTACCAGCCGGCTGGGCCGATAGCCCAGCAGCTCATAGTCCAAGGATCCATAGCCCCGGGTCCGGGACTTTAGCGCATCAAAAAAGTCGTAGATGATCTCATTGAGGGGCATTTCATAGTGCAGCTCCACCCGGTGGGCGTCCAGATACACCATGTCTTTAAACTCTCCCCGGCGAGAGGTGGCCAAATCCATAATATTGCCCACATATTCCTGGGGCGCGATAAGGCTGGCCTTTACAAACGGCTCCTCCGCCAGTTGGATCTCCATGGGATCGGGATAGTCCAAAGGATTGTCCACCAAAATTGTCGTTCCATCGGTTTTGGTCACCCGGTAGACCACATTGGGGGCGGTGGTGATCAGGTCCAGATTGTATTCCCGCTCCAGCCGCTCCTGGATGATCTCCATATGCAGCAGTCCCAAAAAGCCGCACCGGAAGCCAAAGCCCAGGGCAATGGAGCTCTCCGGCTCATAGACCATGGAGGCGTCGTTGAGCTTGAGCTTTTCCAAAGCGTCCCGCAGATCTTGATATTTTGCGCCGTCGGCAGGATAGACGCCGGAAAATACCATAGGCTGCACCGCCCGATAGCCGGGCAGCGCTTGCTTGGCAGGCTGCTCCACACCGGTCACCGTATCGCCCACCCGGGTGTCGGATACATTCTTAATGGAAGCGGTGATGTAGCCAACCTCCCCAGCAGCCAGGCAGTCCCCAGGCGTCAGGCCCAGAGGATTCATAGTGCCCACCTCTACCACCTTATAGACCGCGTTGGTTGCCATCATCCGAATGTCCATACCAGGCCGGATAGTTCCCTCCTTCACCCGGACATAGACAATTACCCCCCGATAGGAGTCGTACTGGCTGTCAAAAATCAGAGCCTGCAAAGGAGCGTTTCGGTCCCCCTTTGGCGCCGGGACATCGGACACAATCATCTCCAACACAGCGTGAATGTTAATGCCATTTTTTGCGGAAATCTCCGGCGATTCCTCTGCGGGAATGCCGATGATATCCTCAATCTCCGCCTTGACCTCCAAGGGCCGGGCGGAGGGCAGATCAATTTTATTGATCACCGGCAGCACCTCTAACCCAGCATCGATGGCCAGGTAGGTGTTGGCCAGGGTCTGGGCCTCCACGCCCTGGGTGGCGTCCACCACCAGCACAGCGCCCTCACAGGCTGCCAAAGAGCGGGACACCTCGTAATTAAAGTCCACATGACCCGGAGTATCGATCAGATTCAAAGCGTAGGTCTGCCCGTCGTCGGCGGTATAATGCAACTGCACTGCCCGGGCTTTGATGGTAATGCCCCGTTCCCGCTCCAGGTCCATAGAGTCCAGAATCTGGTCCTCCATCTCCCGCCGGTCGATGGCGTCGCATTCCTCCAGCAGCCGGTCCGCCAGGGTAGATTTTCCGTGGTCAATGTGGGCAATGATCGAAAAATTACGAATTTTGGATAGTTCTGTCATATCGTTTACCTCATGCTGTTCCAAAATTGGCCGTTTCTTCTTTGAAAGAAGCCGCCCAGGGACGCAAAACGGCTTCAGCGTCTGAATCCAGCTATTATAGCATATAGTATACTGGATTTTGGCAGAAAAGTAAACCGTATGTTTTGGCAAATCTCCGGGTAAACTGTATTTGCGGCGACAAATTCTGTCCGAAGCTGGGGGAATTGAAAAAAATTCCTGCAAACACTTGTCAAAACCGGAAAATCGGTATATAGTTTAACAGCACGAAATAATCCCATATCATGAAGAGGAGCCAGCAATGAGCACTGCAAAGGAGCCCGTCAAGGGCAATGGAGATACCTATGCCGCACTTCAGGATCTAATTGCCAAAGGTCGCAAAGAAGGCATGATCCGCGCCACAGATCTCAACGCCCAATTGGAAAAAATGGATTTATCCCCTGAGAAGATTGAGGAGATTTATGATCGTTTTGAGGCCATGAATATTCAGGTGGTCAGCGCCGAACTGGATCTGGAACTGGATAACGATCTGGACATGAGTCTGGAAATAGATGCCGACCCAGATGTGGACCTGGGGAACCTGGAGGAAGAGGAACTGGTGGACCCGGTGGATCTGGCCGCCGAGTATAACCTAGACGACCCGGTTCGGATGTATCTGAAGGAAATTGGCCAGATTCGGCTGCTATCCGCTGAAGAGGAGATTGAGCTGGCAAAGCGGGTTACCCAAAATGATCAGACAGCGAAAAATAAGCTTACAGAGGCCAACCTGCGGTTGGTGGTGTCCATTGCGAAAAAGTATTCCGGCCGGGGCCTGCATATTCTGGATTTGATTCAGGAGGGCAATACCGGGCTGATTCGGGCAGTGGACAAATTTGACTGGACAAAGGGAAACAAATTCTCTACATATGCAACCTGGTGGATCCGGCAGGCCATTACCCGCGCCATCGCAGACCAGGCCAGGACCATTCGGGTCCCGGTGCATATGGTAGAGGTAATCAACAAAGCCACACGCTGCAACCGCAAGCTGGTGCAGGAGCTTGGCCGGGAGCCTACGGTGGAGGAAATCGCCACAGAGCTAGGCTTGCCCGTGGAAAAAATTCTAGAGGCCAACCGGACGGCGGCGGATACACTGAGCCTGGATACCCCTGTGGGCGATGAGGAGGATACCTCCATCGGCTCATTTGTAGAGGACGACAACACCCCCGGTCCCGCCGACGCAACCTCCAACGCGTTGCTGGCGGAAGCGCTGAAGGAGATCTTGGATACCCTAACCGACCGGGAGGCCGACGTGTTGCGCATGCGCTTTGGCATGTACGACGGCCGGACCCATACACTGGAAGAGGTTGGACAGATCTTTGGCGTCACGCGCGAGCGGATTCGCCAGATTGAAAACAAGGCCATCCGAAAGCTACGCCACCCCAGCCGGGCAAAAAAAATCAAGGATTTCTATTGTTAACCGCCATTTTACCCAGTCTTGTTTTGAATGGCGCAATGTTAATCGTTTTTTCGTTTACAAAAACGCGATGCACAGGAGCACCTGCTGCATCGCGTTTTTTATTTATCTGGCCGCAATTACGTCATGCCTTTGGCGTACCGTCTTTACACCCATGGCCACAATGGCCGGTATGCTTTCCCGGCAATTTCTTTTCCCAGGGGCCGCCGGAATTGCCATTTCCATTGTCGGTATTGTGGCTTCCATTGTTGCTGCCGATGGTCACCTGTTTTTTCGGGCTGCAAAACATCCCCAGCAGCATTCCTGCCATGGCGCAGCTGGCCAAGCCCAGTACCAACTCTCGTTTGTTCACCAAGATCTTTACATTCAGGCCTTTCCAGCCCGCCTTCCAATTTTCCAGCATATAAACCTCCTAATTGTGTGGGATGCAGCGTTACACACCCGGAATGATCAGCCGTAGCCCCGCTTTCAGACAGCCAATTCCAATGGGAATTAAAATCAGGGTACAGCACAGGCCAATCCCCAACGCACAGGCGATCAGCCCAAGGGGCAGCTTGACACAAACCCAGAGGATCACAGATAAAATTGCCCCGGTCATGAGAAATCCGATTCCAAACAGTAGGCACAGCAAGAGCAGCAAAATAGTCAATATGATCACAAAACCCACCTCCTACACAGTCGTCAGGAAAATCATACCATAAAAATGTGAACAAATCTACCTACCGTCCTTCAAACGAAACAACAGGTTCAGTACCCGGTACAGCCTGTGTTCCGATAGACCCAGTGCCAAACGCTTGGCAAGGGGCAGCCGCCGGATATAGGGGCACCGTTTATAATCCGGAAACCAACGCGCCACATAGCTGCGCAATTGACCCAAAAGCGGAGATGTGGGGTCAATTCTGGCAATTCGTACCGTGGCGGCAATTAGCACATGGTCGATGACCAGTTGGCAAAGCTCCTTTTGATAGGCGTCAAACAGGCCGTTTGTCTGGAAATAGCCCAGCAAATCCTCCATGGCGTCCAGAATCTCCATATTTTTTTCCAGATTCCGGTTTCGCGTAATAGAATTATCCCGGATATAATAATAGTACAGCGGCTTGTGAATTGCCACAATGCCAGAGGCTTTCGCAAACAGCTTCCCGCTGGTCCGGATATCCTCATACCAGACCCGGGCCGGATATCGAATCCCTGTGGACATGAATAGCTCCCGTTTCCAGACCCGGGACCAGGCGTTGGGCTGCTGCAATAGCAGGCCCGGCTGCTGGGCCAGGGTAAAGACTGTCCCCTCCGGCAAATCCCGGCTATTCGGGAACACCTCTGTTTCTTCTCCAAAATCCAGGAAAAAGTCGAAGGTGTACACATCCGCCGGGGAACGGTCCACCGCAGCGGAGATTGTCGCCAGATAGTCTGGGGCGATATGGTCGTCGCTGTCGATAAAAACCACATACTCCCCCTTGGCCCGCTCCAGGCCGGCGTTGCGGGCATCGCCCAGGCCGCCGTTGGGTTTGTGAATCACCTGAATCAGATTGGGATGCGCCGCCGCGAACGCGTCGCACATAGGACCGCTGCGCCCATCGGTGGAGCCGTCGTCCACCAGCAGAAGCTCACAGTCGGAGCAATCGTTGGCCAAAATGGATTGAACGCATTTTTCCAGATATTCGGCCACGTTATACACCGGGACAATGACGCTAAACCGCATGGTAAATCCTCCAATCCGGAACCCTATAAAAGCCGCTTTTTTGTATGATACCACAGTACAAAGGAAATGTCAATCCAACTACTTTTCTCATAAGGCGTGCCAGACAAGCGCAACCTACGTTATTACCAGGTTTGCAGCAGCGCCAAAATTTGCCCCTCATAGTCGCCGGAAAAGTCCTCCGGCCTTCCGGCGTTGCGCACATTGCTCTGGGCGCCCGGCTCCTCCGGCGGGTACTCCCAGATGTGATAGGACAGCCCCCGATAGACAAAGTCGATGCTGCCGCAGCCATTTTCCTCCCAATAGCGATAGGGCCAATTGCGTTGGGTTAGATAGGCCTGGATTTTGGTCAAGCGCATTCTCATTCCCCCTTCTCTGGCTGCTTTGCAGGTAGCTCCTGCTGCGGGCAGGTGATCTCCATCATTTTTTCAATCGCCAGATGCAAGGTATGGCATTTGGGCGTATCCGCCGCTTTGTAGTAGACCTCCTTGCCCTCTCTACGGCCCACAATCAGCCCTCCATCCTTGAGCTGCCTGAGGTGATGGGACACGGCGGGGCTGCTCATCTGCATCATGGCGGACAAATTGATCACGCACTCCTCCCCGTGGCAGAGAATCCAGAAAATGCGCAGGCGGCTGCTGTCGTCCAGCTTTTTGAACAGGTTGGACACGGCGTCAAACGCCTCCACTTTTGGCATTTCCCCCGATTCCAAGGGTTGGCCGTGGTCATGGGGTAGATGAAAATCCGGCATACACAATCCCTCCAATGCCAAAATTGGCTGTTATTGTTTTTTAGCATACCATTTTCAGGCGGCAGTGTCAAACCCATTTTTTAAAATCCAGATCGGATAAAAAAATGATTGACACGGCGCAATCCGCTATGCTATAATACCATTAGATAATTAAGCAATTATTTAATTATTAAGCCCATTGGTGAAAGGAGTTTTGTTTCATGAAAAAGACATACCACATTGAAGTAGATTGCGCCAACTGCGCCAACAAAATGGAGCAAGCCGCTCAGAAGACCCCCGGTGTAAAAGAGGCGGTGGTGAATTTTATGACGCTGAAGATGACCATCGAATTTGAGGAAGGCCGGGATCCCAAAACCGTCATGCAGGCTGTGCTGAAAAACTGCAAAAAGGTGGAATCCGACTGCGAGATTGACTTCTAGACGCCGGCCCAGAAACACAGGAGCGAAAGGAGCTTTGCCATGGCTGAATTTGTGATAGACTGCTTGCTGGGGATTTTGATTCTGGCAGCAGCGGCGTTTCTTCTGATCGATGGCAGGCGCGGATCTATGCGCAAAAAACAGCGCAACATGCTGACGCGGATTCTGCTCTGCGCCGCCATGCTGTTACTTTTGCAGCTTCTTCCCGCCTCTATCTTCAACCAGCTAGACCGAATCCTCTTTCCCTCGGCCGGCCGGTGGCTCCGCTTTGGGGCATATTTTCTAAACTACCTACTCATTGGCTATGACATTTTACGCAAAGCCATTTTGGGCGTCAAAAACCGGCAGGTCTTTGATGAAAACTTTTTGATGGCCGTGGCCACTGTGGGCGCGTTCGCGCTGGCCATCGCGGAAAACGGGGACTATTTGGAGGCCATCGCCGTAATGCTGTTTTACCAGATTGGCGAATGGTTCCAAAGCTACGCGGTGGGCAGAAGCCGCCGGAGCATCAGCGAGCTGATGGACATCCGTCCGGACTACGCAAATATCCAGCAAAACGGTGCGCTGGAGCGGGTGGCGCCGGAGGAGGTGGCACCCGGCAGTATCATTGTGGTGCAGCCCGGGGAGAAGATCCCCATCGACGGCGTGGTTGTGGAGGGCGCCTCCAGCTTAAACACCAGTGCCCTCACCGGCGAAAGCATGCCCCGGGATGTGCAAACCGGCGACGAGGTGATAAGCGGCTGTATCAACCTCAGCGGCGTGCTGAAGGTGCGAACCACCAAAGAATTTGGCCAATCCACTGTATCCAAAATTCTGGACCTGGTGGAAAACGCCAGCTCCCGCAAGTCCAAATCCGAAGCCTTTATCTCCCGGTTTTCCCGGATCTACACCCCGGCGGTGTGCTATGGGGCGCTGGCCCTGGCGCTGCTGCCGCCGCTGGTCCGTATTCTGGCCCTGGGCCTGCCAGGCGATTGGCACGTTTGGATTTATCGGGCCTTGACCTTCCTGGTGATCTCCTGCCCCTGCGCTCTGGTGATCAGCATTCCCCTGAGCTTTTTTGCTGGAATCGGCGGCGCCAGCCGGGAGGGAGTTCTGGTCAAAGGCTCCAACTATCTGGAAACCCTGGCCAAGACCAGCTATGTGGTGTTCGACAAAACCGGCACCCTGACCCAAGGGGTATTTGAGGTGGATGGGATTCACCACTGCCAGATGGATCAGACCAAATTGGTGGAATACGCCGCCCTGGCGGAAAGCGCCTCCTCCCACCCCATCAGCAAAAGTCTACAGCGGGCCTATGGGAAAGAGCTTGACCGGCGCCGCGTCGGCCAGATCCAGGAGATCAGCGGTTGCGGCGTGGTGGCCCAGGTGGATGGTTTAGAAGTGGCAGCGGGCAATCAAAAGCTTATGCGCCGGTTGGGAATTACACCAGTCCCCTGCCACGAGGTTGGCACCGTCATTCACATGGCAGTCGGCGGATGCTATGCCGGCCACATTGTGATCTCCGATCAGATTAAGCCCCATGCCAAGCAGGCAATTGCCCAGCTAAAGGCCGCCGGTGTGGAAAAAACCGTCATGCTTACAGGAGACGCGCAACCGGTGGCACAGCAGGTGGCCACGGCGCTGGGGATTGACCAGGTCTTTGGAGGACTGCTCCCCGAGGATAAGGTGGCGCAGGTGGAGCGGCTGCTGGAAGCCAAGCCCTCCAAGGGGAAACTGGCATTTGTGGGCGATGGTATCAACGACGCGCCGGTACTGTCCCGGGCGGATATTGGCATCGCCATGGGCGCTATGGGTTCGGATGCCGCCATTGAGGCCGCAGACGTGGTGCTCATGGACGACGATCCGTTGAAAATCCCCAAAGCCATCCGGATTTCCAGAAAATGTCTGAGAATTGTCTATGAGAACATTGTGTTTGCCATTGGCGTCAAGCTGCTCTGCCTGGGGCTGGGCGCGTTGGGCATCGCGGGCATGTGGCTGGCCATTTTTGCCGATGTGGGCGTGATGATTTTGGCTGTCCTAAACGCAATTCGGGCGCTGTTTGTAAAAAAGCTGTGAGACGTAAAAAACCAGCCGGGGGAAATCCCCTCGGCTGGTTTTATCGTTTATCTTATTCCTCGTCTTCCTCGTCGGTGGTGAATTCCAGCAACTCCCCACAGGCAGGACATTTGATGCTGCCCCGCTCTAAAGTCTCCTCGTCAAAATCAATGACTTCGCCACAGCTACACACCACTTCGTAGACCGTAGTTTCCGGGTCCCCGAAGTCGAAGCCCTCCGCGCCAGCCTCCTGATCTTCGTCGTCTTCATCCTCGTCGTCCTCATCTTCTTCATCATCCGAGAAGAACAGGTCGTCGTCCTCATCCTCATCAAAGTCCAGATCGTCGTATTCCTCATCGTCCTCATCCAGGATATAATCCTCGATGGCGTCCAGATCCTCTTCGATCTCATCCAGCTCGTCGGAGATGGCGATGGTCGTCTCCTCCACATCAGTCAGCGTTCGGGTCACATCCCCCAGTAGCTCTACAATGGCGGCGATCATCTTACCCTCGTCGGATTCGGTGTTCAGCTTCATGCCTTCCATCAGGCCCTTCAGATAGGCGGACTTCTCAGAAAGTGTCATAGCAATCTCCTTATAAAAGTGTTGTCCTTTCCCTGTTACGCCTTGGAGCGGCCCAGGTACTCGCCGGTGGAGGTGTCGATGTTGATCTTATCGCCCTCGTTGATGAACAGAGGCACCTTGATCTCCGCGCCGGTCTCCACGGTAGCGGGCTTGGTCACGTTGGTGGCGGTATTGCCGGCAAAACCAGGCTCTGTCTCCGTAACCACCAGATCCACAAATCTGGGCGATTCCGTACCAAAAACGCTGCCCTTGTAGCTCATAACGGTACATACATCGTTCTCCTTGACAAAGCGGAAGCCGTCATCCAGCACCGACTTCTCCAAAGGAACCAGCTCGTAAGTCTCCGGATCCATAAAATAGTACAGATCCCCATCGTTGTAGGAGTACTCCATCTTCTTTCTCTCAATGAAAGCGGTGGGGTATTTGTCATTGGGATTGAACGTGGTCTCGGTAACGGCGCCAGTGATGACGTTACGCATCTTTACACGGACGAAAGCGGCGCCCTTACCGGGCTTGACATGCTGGAATTCGATAATCTGCATGACCTTGCCATCCATGTCAAAGGTTACGCCATTGCGAAAATCAGAAACAGAAATCATTGGATTGTCCTCCTAAGTTTGTCCCCGCGAACAGGGCGAATATTTCAAAGCTTTACAATTACATTTTACCCGAATGCCGAAAATTTTGCAAGGGGAATTTGAAAATATTTTACAGAATAATCAGGTTTTTGGGGCTGTTGGTAATATTCAAGCAACCATCCTCCTGGAAAATCACCACATCCTCGATTCGAACGCCATATTTTCCGGGGATATACAGACCGGGTTCCGCAGAGCTGACCATCCCTGCCTCCATGGGAATCTCGCTTTTTCCGTTACAATACGGCGCCTCATGAATCTCCATGCCCAGGCTGTGGCCATAGCTATGGGTAAAATATTGCCCCATCCCGGCCTGGTTGAAAATATTTCGGGCGTGCTCGTCGATCTGCTTGCCAGTCAGCCCGGCCTTGGTAATGGCGATGGTATCCTCCTGAGCCTTCAGAACCAGCGCGTACAACTGCTTCATTTCCTCGGTGGCATAACCCAGCGCTACGGTCCGCGTCATATCGGAGCAATAGCCCTGATACAAAACGCCAAAGTCCATGGTGATAAAATCGCCGTCTTGCAAGACGCGGTCCCCTGGCACTCCATGGGGCATGCTGGTATTGGGACCGGACACCACAATAGGATCAAAGGACAGGCCGTCAGCTCCGTTGCGATACAGGCAGTAAATCAACTCCGCCTGTAGCTCCTTTTCCGTCATACCGGCGTGGATCTTTGGCAGCACCTGCGCAAAAGCGGCGTCCGTAATCTCCTGGGCCTTTTTCATCCGTGTCTGCTCCCAAGGCTCTTTGATGCCCCGGAATCCGTTGATCTGGGCCTGCATGGGTTTCAAGCTGGCGTTGAGGGCCTTTTCATAACCCAGGTATTCCCCCATGGTCAGATAATCCTCTTCATAGCCCAGACAGGTGACCTCCAGCTCTGCAATGGCCCGGTTCAGAAGTACATGGTAGTTGTAGGAACGATCCACCAAACAGACCTCCATGCCCTGGACACCGGCCTGCGCGGCCTCGATATAGCGGCTATCGGTAAAATAGCGGCTGCCCTTCGCGGTCACCAGCGCCACACCTTCGGCAATATCAAACTCCGCCGCATAGAACCGGCTGTACCGGCTGGTCAGCAGCAGACCATCCACGCCGTCTTTCAACAAGGACAGATACTTCTCAATGTTTTTCATCATGCAGTCTCCTTTTCTTCGCAAGTAAAATAAACGGCATTTCCGCCACGTGACGCAGCTTCAGCCAGATGTTATGGTTGTCAATGGCCTGTACCAAAATTGGCCGTATCCCGGCGCAGTTGGCCCCCAAGGTGTCGGTAAAAATCTGATCCCCCGCCAGGGCGCACTGCTCCGGCGGCAGATGAAATTGCGCCAGGCAGGCCCGAATGCCCCGGGAAAATGGCTTTTTCGCGTGGGTGATATAGGGAAGGTCATAGCGCCGGCAGAACGCCGGTACACGCTCCCGTTTGCTGTTGGACACCACGCACAGTGCAATGGGAGAGGCTGCCAACTGTTTGAGCCAATATTCCATCTCCGGCGTCGGCTGGTCGGTGGTATACGGAACAATGGTATTGTCAAAATCCAACATCAGCAGCCGGATTCCCCGCTGTTCCAGTAGCTCCGGGGTCAGATCGGTAACCGACCGG
>CAOJND010000026.1 GCA_948439445.1 uncultured Eubacteriales bacterium
GAAACACCGCCATATACGCCTGGGCCGCCAAAACCACAAAAATATTGGTCAGGCCGCCGGGGAACGCCCGTCGTAGCACCCCGGCCAGGAACCGTCCGTGCACCCGCTCGTAATTCGGCTCCAAAGCCAGGAAAAACGACGGTACCCCAATGGTCAGCCCCGACACCACGCTCAGATGCACCGGCACAATGGGATAGTGCCAGTTGGTAAACAAGGTGATGATGGAAAGGGCCAGAGAAAAAATATTTTTCACCAGGAACAAAGTAGCCGCCCGCTGGATGTTGTTGATTACCCGGCGGCCCTCTGCAACAATGCTGGGCATGGCGGAAAAATCCGATTCCAGCAGCACCAGCTGGGCCACCTGGCTGGCGGCCTGGGCGCCGGAGGCCATGGCGATGCCGCAGTCGGCCTGCTTCATGGCCAAAACATCGTTGACGCCATCGCCGGTCATGGCCACCGTATGGCCCGCCGCTTGAAGCGCCCGGATCAGTTGTCTTTTCTTATCCGGCGTCACCCGGCCAAAGACGGTATACTGTTCCACCGCCTGGGCGAAGTCCTCCGGTGTCTCCAGCTCGCCCACATCCACAAATCGCTCCGCCTGGGCGATTCCCGCCCGCTGGGCCACCTGGGAGACAGTCAGCGGATTGTCGCCGGAGATCACCCGGATGGAAACCCCCTGCTTGGCAAAATAGGCAAAGGTCTCCGGCGCCTCCGGCCGGATCCGGTTGGTTAAAAGCGCCAGCGCCAGAGGCTCCACCAGCTCCGGATTGAGCCGTCCCTCCGACAGCGATTCCCCATAGGCCGCTACCAGCAGCACTCTGGCCCCAGTGCCAAGCCATGGCTCAATCATATCCTGAAGCTCCCCATACCGGTGCTGGAGAATAAACTCCGGCGCACCCACCACAAAAGCGCCCTGCTCCTGAAATTCCGCGCCGCTCCACTTTGTGGCGGAGGAGAAGGGTACCCGCCGCTGGCAAATCCAATCTGTCTGCTCATCAAACATATCCGCCATCGCCTGGGCGGTGTCGTTCTCCGGAATGTCCCCATGGTACATGGCTCCCAGCACCGTCTCTAGCCGTTCCGGAGAGACATTCCCCAGGGGCAGAATATCCTCTACCTCCATTTTGGCCTCGGTGATGGTGCCGGTTTTATCCACGCATAGCACATCCACCCGGGCCAGGGTTTCAATGCAGTTCATGTCCCGCACCAACACCTGCTGTTTGGCCAGCTTGCGGGAGGATACCGCCATGGCAACGCTGGTCAACAGGTAAAGCCCCTCGGGGATCATGCCAATTAAAGCCGCTACGGTACTTTCCACGCTCTCTTGCAGCGCCAGATGTAGTACCAAAAATTCCTGCCAAAACAGCACGCAGCCGATGGGAACCAACAGCAAACCAACCACCCGGATCAGCTTATCCAAAGAGCGCATCATCTCGGACTTTGCCACCTTTGGATTCTTTCTGGCCTCCGCCGCCAGCCGGGCGGCGAAAGCGTCCGGACCAACCGCCGTCAGCCGGACTCTGGCCCGGCCGTTCAATACAAAGCTGCCCGATCGCAACATGTCCCCCGGCGCTTTGGGCACCGCGTCGGCTTCGCCGGTAATCAATGACTCGTTCACCTGGAGCTGCCCCGTACATACCAGGCCATCGGCACAGATCTGATCTCCAGGACCGTATTCCACAATATCGTCGCGCACCAGCAGATGGGACGGCACTTCACCCATTCTCCCATCTCGTATGGTACGCAGCCGTTGGGCCGCCACCAAGCTCAACTGATCCACCGCCCGCTTGGCACGGATTTCCTGGAAACAGCCAATGCCGGTGTTGCACACCACAATGATCAAAAAGGTCATATTTTTTACCGAAGAGCCACTAATTGCCAGCAGTACCGCCAGAATCAGAAAAATCAGGTTGAAAAAGGTAAGACAGTGGCGTAGAATAATCTCTTTTTCGCTTTTCCCCGCCCCCTGACCGGATTCATTGACCCAGCCCCGCTCTATCCGCTCTCGCACCTGGGCAGCGTTTAAGCCTTGTTCCGGATTGGTCCGGAATAGCGGGAGACTCTGCCGGGGGAGCGTCTCCTCTTTTTTTCTATGTTGCAGCTTCATAGCGTTCCTTTCTACTTTCCCACGTCATCGGTTCTTTGGCAGGCCGTTTTTCCGGTCCCACAGCGCCAGTAAACTTCCCTGGGCCACCGTGACCGAGGCTTCCCGGCCTAGAAAATGATTGCTCACACCCAACGGATATCCGCTGGTCAGCCGCCAGTTCTCCAGCGGGTACTTCAGTCCCCGCAGGGTAACGCCATCCGCGTCTGATCCCAGGCAAAACAGGGAGATCACCCCGCTCCAATCCGCCGGAAAAGTCACCGTCTCCTGGCGAAACACGGCAGCAATATAACTGGATCCCACCAGATAGCCCACAGCTCCATGCTCCGCCAAAAATTGCAGCACCTGAAAATTGGCCACGGTGTGATCCAGCCTGGGACCGTCCAGCGCGCCATACAGCACAAACCGGCGGTAGCCCATAGCCAGCCCCTGCCGCGCCGCCAGCATGGAATCCGTGTCGTCCTTCTCCACTGGAAATACCCTGGCCCCTTCCGGTATATAGCCCAGAGAGTCAAAATCCCCAAGCGCCCCATGGGGCTTGCAATGCAGCCGGGCAAAATGCCGAAAGCCGCCGTCCGCCGCCAGGAGAAAATCCTCCGATTCGATAGGCTCCGCCAGGTCAGAAAAATCCCCAGCACAAAAAATCACAAAGTTGCCCATGGGCGCCTCCGTATCCTATAAAAATTGCACCAATTTGACATAGTATCATTCTACCACAATCCGTTGAAAAACAAAAGACCGGGAATATGAACTCTTTTTTAAGTTTTTTGCCTTTGTTTGGGATTCCCTGTCCAAAACGGTCGCAAGGTGCACAATCCCCCGGACAAAATGGAGGCCGTAGCAAAGCAAACGCCTGCTACAGCCCCTTACTATTGGATTTTACACAGCAGTTTCGGAAACCGCCTTACAGGCCCATTTCCTTCTTGACCGCCCCAAAGCATTCCACCGCGAAATCCAGATCCGCCTTGGTGTGGCCTGCGGAAATCTGGGTGCGAATACGGTCCTTCCCCTTGGGCACCACAGGATAGCAGAACGCCACCACATACACCCCTTTTTCCAGCATCCGCCGGGCAAATTCGTGGGCGATTTTGGGATCGTAGAGCATGACGGGCACAATGGGGTGCTCCCCGGGAAGCAAATCGAAGCCCAGCTTTTCCATCCCGGCCCGGAAATAGCGGGCGTTTTCATGCACCTTGTCCCGCAGCGCAGTGGACTGCTCCAGCAGCTCGATGGTGCGGATGGTGGCCGCGCAGATCGCCGGCGCCACGGTGTTGGAGAACAGATAGGGGCGGGAGCGCTGCCGCAGCAGATCCACAATTTGCTGCCGCGCCGCCGTATAGCCACCGGAAGCGCCGCCCATGGCCTTGCCAAAGGTGCCGGTGATGATGTCAATCCGGCCCATTACGCCGCAATACTCCGGCGTACCTCTACCATGCTCGCCCATAAAGCCCACGGCATGGCTGTCGTCCACCATGGTCAGCGCGTCAAACTCCTCCGCCAGGTCGCAAATCGCGGGCAAATTGGCAATATAGCCGTCCATGGAAAATACGCCGTCGGTGGCGATGATGATCTTCTTGCAGCCGGCGGCCCGGGCGCCGGTAAGCTGGCGGCGCAAATCGTCCATATCGTTGTTGTGATAGCGGTAGCGCTTGGCCTTGCACAGGCGCACGCCGTCGATGATGGAGGCGTGGTTTAGCTCGTCGGAGATAATGGCGTCCTCCGGACCCAGCAGCGTCTCAAACAGGCCACCGTTGGCGTCAAAGCAGGAGGAGTAGAGAATGGCATCCTCTGTCCCCAAAAAGTTAGAAAGCTTTTCCTCCAATTGCTTGTGCAGCTGCTGGGTGCCGCAGATAAAGCGGACGGAGGACAGGCCAAAGCCCCACCGGTCGTAGCTGGCCTTGGCGGCAGCAATCAATTCCGGGTTGGCGGAAAGGCCTAAGTAGTTGTTGGCACACAGATTAACCACGCCATCTCTGGCCGTGGTGTCGATGCGGGAGCGCTGGGGCGTGGTGATGATCCGCTCCTCCCGCCAAGTACCGGCCTCTCGAATGGCGGCAAGTTCCTGCTCAAATGCCTGCAATGCGGTTTTCATGAAAAATTCCTCCTTATTCCGTCCAGTCCAGAATTACTTTACCAGATTTTCCGCTGTTCATCGCGGCAAAGCCCTGCTCGAATTGGGTGTAGTGGAACCGGTGGGTGATCACCGGCGTCAAATCCAGACCGCCCTGCACCATGTAGGACATCTGGTGCCAGTTGTCCATCTTCCTGCCATAGATCCCCTGGAGGGTCAGGCCCTTGCCGATGATGGTGTTCATGTCCATGGTCACCGGCTTGTTGCCAATCCCCAGCAGGGAGATCTTGCCGCCGTTGCGCATGGAGCCGATCATCTGCTGCAACGCCATGCCGTTGCCGGACATTTCCAGCCCCACGTCGAACCCTTCCAGCAGCCCCTGGCCCTTCATGACCCCTTTCAGATCCTCCCGGGCGGTATTCACGGCGGCGTCCACCCCCATCTTTCTGGCCAGATCCAGGCGGTAGTCGTTCACATCGGTGATAATCACTCGGCGCGCGCCGGCATACTTACAAATGCCGGCCGCGATGATACCAATCGGCCCGGCGCCGGTAATCAGTACGTCTTCGCCCACCAGGTCAAACATCAGCGCCGTATGGGTGGCATTGCCCACCGCATCGAAAAACGCCACAACCTCCTCCGAAATGCTCTCGTCGATCAGAATCACATTGCTCTGGGGGATGCAAACATACTGGGCAAAGGCGCCATCCCGGTCTACGCCCACGCTTACGGTATCCTTGCACCACTGGATGTTACCGGTATGGCAATTGCGGCAGTGGTGGCAGGTGATATGCCCCTCGCCGGAGACGCGCTGGCCCAGGGAAAGCCCCTTCACGCCAGGACCTATGGCCGCAATCTCGCCCACATACTCATGACCGATGGTCATGGGAGGCTTAATGTGTACCTGTGCCCAGGGATCCCAGTTAAAAATATGTACGTCGGTGCCGCAGATGGCGGTCTTATGGACCCGAATCAAGACCTCCCCGGGACCAGGCTCTGGCACCGGAACCCGGCGAAGCTCCAGGCCCGCGCCCGCTACGGGTTTTACAATGGCATCCATCATTTGCTCCATTGTTTTTTCACTCCTGTTTTCCGCGCAATGCGCGTTCTTTTTCTCTGCTTTTTTATTTTACCCGATGCGTCCTGGAATTGCAATACAAAACACTTATTTTTTCCTTGTCCTGTGGACATTTTTAAAAAAGCATCCAATCTTTCCTTGACAGACTGGTTTACATGGTGTAAAATGTTTGTATTACAGGTTGTAAACCATTCAATAGGAGGCGATGAAATGGAATTGCAAATGGGAGCTGTGGAGTCCCGCTTCGCGGATCTGATCTGGCAGAACGAACCGATTTCTTCCTCGGAACTTGCCCGCCGTAGCGAGCAGCTGCTGGGCTGGAAGAAAAGCACCTCGTTTACCGTGCTGCGGCGGCTGTGCCAAAAGGGCATTTTTCAAAACACCGATGGTGTGGTCACTTCTTTGCTCACCCGGCAGGAATTCTACGCCATGCACAGTCAGAAATATGTGGAGGAAACCTTCCAAGGCTCTCTGCCCGCTTTTTTGGCGGCCTTTACCATGCGCAAAGGCCTGACGCCAGAGGAGGTGTCCCAACTACGCCGGATGGTGGCGGAATATGAGGAGGGGAAGTAGATGGAGGCGATTTTTCTCAAGCTACTTAACATGGGCATTACGGCGGGTTGGCTGGCGCTGGCAGTGATGGCGTTGCGGCCGCTCCTGAAAAAAGCTCCTAGGTGGAGTATGGGGGTTCTCTGGGCCTTTGTGGGAGTGCGGCTGGTCTGCCCGGTGTCGGTCAAAAGTGGACTCAGTCTGATTCCCAGCGTCCAGACCATCCCTCAAGATATTATGACAACCAATACCCCCGCGATTCACACCGGGATTACGGCGGTGAACCAGGTGGTGAATCCGGCGCTTGCCCAGTCCTTTGCCCCAAGCCCGGTAAATAGCGCCAACCCCATGCAGATATTGGTGTTTTTGGGGACAATTATATGGCTGGCCGGTATGGGTGCGATTGCACTCTATACCATTGTAAGCGTCCTGCGCCTGCGGCGAAAGCTACGAGAAGCGGTTCCCATGGGAGATCCCATCTGGGTCTGCGACCGGATCACAACCCCGTTTCTGCTGGGACTGTTCCACCCTCGGATCTATCTTCCCTCCTTTTTGGAGGAGACGGACCGGACCTATGTACTGGCCCACGAAAAGGCCCATCTGCAACGGCGGGACCATTTATGGAAAATCCTGGGCTTTATACTGCTGGCGGTGTATTGGTTTCACCCCATTTTATGGGTTGCCTATGGGCTTTTCTGCCGGGATATAGAGCTGGCCTGCGATGAAAAAGCCCTCAAAGCCCTTGGCCCAGCGGCAAAGAAGCCCTATTCCGACGCTTTGATCAATTGCAGCGTTTCCCGCCATACCATCGCCGCCTGTCCGCTGGCCTTCGGGGAGACTGGGGTAAAAGAGCGGGTGAAACATGTGCTGCGCTACAAAAAGCCAACCGTCTGGGCAATCGGCGCGGCGGCGGTGGTCTGCCTGGCAGCCGCCCTGTTTCTGCTGACCAATCCCATGGGTACCCATATCGAAGACAAACTGGCGGATTTTCTAGAGGAGCAGATTCGTCTGCACAACAGATCCGCTCAAACAGGGGACAATTTTGTGGCGGTAGACTATCGTGTACTGGACACTGAAACCGACGGATCGGAAACCACGGTGTATCTATGGGTCATGTGCCTGGAGTACCGGCAAGAAGAGGGCGCGCTGGTCCAGGAAGCCGGCGCCCATATCCCCACCGTGATCACCGTTCAAAACCAGGCGCAAACCTACCATCTGGTGGAATATTGGGCGCCTCGGGACGGTTCTTATTACACCGGCGATATTCAGCAAAAGTTCCCCGCCGCGCTTTGGGGCAAGGCGCTGGATGGCCAGCGCTATGCCGGCGAACAGGAAAAAGCCTGCCGGGCGAAAGCCGAGGAACATTTTAGCCAGCAGTCCCTTGCCGGACAGTACGCAATTTTGGATTGGATCTATGACAGCGGCGTTTACTCCTCCGATCCAAGCATGATGGCGGGAAGTCAGTATCTAATCACCGACAATCTGGAGCTACTGGACACAGAAAACGAAAATCCACTTTTAAGCTCTTGGCACTCTGTGGGACAGCTGGAACAGTTTCAACTGGACGCGCAGAATTTTGACGCGCTTTTAGAGCTGTCTCCCATCTGGCGGGATGGATTTTCGGCACAGACACTCCGGCAGGACAATCGTAGCGCCTTCCGCCTGACGGTGCAGAAAGAAGAGGATACCGCGCTGTTCTATGTACTACAGCAGACAGATGGAGCGGTTTATCTGGCCTATGGATACGAAGACGGCGATCATACCCACATCCGCTGGATTTTCCAGTTGAACCAGGTGACGCTACCAGGGAACGTCCAGGCGGCCCCTGCGTCAGATGCTTCGCTGGAGAAAACCTATTCCTTTTGGGATGGGGAAGATATACTACACACCGCCAGTGTATCGTTGCATGACGATGGCACATTCCAATTTGAATTCTCCCCTCTCAGCAGTTACATTGGCTTTGGCAGTTACAGACAGGAGGGAGACCGGCTGATTCTGGAAACCCAGGACGGAAAATTTACCTATGTGTTCACCATAGAACAGGACTGTCTGATTTTCGACGGTGAGCGCTCATCGGACATGGTCTGGTTTTCCGGCCTGACCGACGGCGCCCGGTTTGTCTGACGCCTATGCAATAAAATAGGGCTACGGCAAAGCATGCATTGCCGTAGCCCCATTTTATTGTGCCGGTATTCTCGGGATGCAGAGCGTATACCGGGCTTTCTTTTTTACAACACCCAAACGGTGTGATGGTATGCTATCTCACCGCCCCAATATGTCAATATTATCCAAAGAAAAACGGGTTTCTTAGGCTACAATTGGTTGACTCGACAGTGGTTCTGTGGTATCCTGTCCTTATCGACAAATCAAAAGACCATCCATTGACATAGAAGGAGAGCAAAGACACCATGGGACATCCAAAAAACATTAAGACTGTGGCCCTGGACGGCCACAGTCTGACCCTTGATTCCTTTGTGGCGGTAGCCCGGTATGGCGCGGCCGTGGAGCTGACGAAAGAGGCCAAAGCGGCCATGGCCCGCTCCCGGGCTCTGGCGGAGAAGATCGCCGGGGAGAACCGGGTGGCTTACGGCATCACCACCGGCTTCGGGGACTTCGCCACCGTGGCGGTGCCGGAGGAGATGAGCAGCCGTCTGTCCACCAACCTGATCCTCAGCCACTGCACCGCCACCGGCGAGCCATATGCGGAAGAGGTGGTCCGGGGCATGATGCTCCTGCGGGCCAACGCCCTGTGCGTGGGCGTCAGCGGCGTGCGGCCGGTGCTGGTGGAGCTGCTGGTGCAGATGCTCAACCGGGGCGTGGTCCCCGTGGTGCCCCAGAAGGGGTCTTTGGGCGCCTCCGGGGACCTTGCGCCGCTGTCCCACATGGGCCTGGTGCTCCTGGGACGGGGCGAGGCTACCTATCAGGGCCAGGTTCTCCCCGGCGGGGAGGCCATGCGGCGGGCGGGCCTTACCCCTCTGAAAACCCTGGTGAGCAAGGAGGGCCTGGGCATCACCAACGGCACCTGCGCCATGACCAGCGTAGGGGCGCTGAACCTCTACGACACCATGCAGGCGGCGAAGCTTGCAGACCTTGTGGCGTCCATGTCCCTCACCGCCCTCACCGGCCAGTTGGACGCTTTCCAGGAGCGGATGCACACCGTCCGGGGCCAGATCGGACAGATCCAGGTGGCCAAGAACATTCGCCTGCTCACCGAAAACTGCGAGATTCTACAAAACTGCCAGGGCGATCGGGTCCAAGACGCCTACGCCCTGCGCTGCATCCCCCAGGTCCACGGGGCCGTCCGGGATGCGCTGGAATTCGTCAAGAGCAAAGTGGACATCGAGCTAAACGCCGTTACCGACAATCCGCTTCTCTTCTCGGAGGATGAGGCGGTTATCTCCGGCGGCAACTTCCATGGGGAGCCCATGGCGCTGCCCTTCGACTTTCTGGGCATCGCCTGCGCGGAACTGGCCAGTATCTCCGAGCGGCGCACGGAGCGCATGGTGAACGCCGCCCTCTCCAACGGCCTGACCCCCTTCCTCACCACCGTGAGCGGGGTGAACAGCGGTTTTATGATCGTGCAGTACTCCGCGGCCTCCATGGTCTCGGAGAACAAGGTCCTGGCCCACCCGGCCAGCGTGGACTCCATCCCCTCCTCCGCCAACCAGGAGGACTTCGTGTCCATGGGCACTACCGCCGCCCGGAAAGCGGGGACCATTGTGCAAAACACCCTCTCCGTTTTGGCCCTGGAACTGCTCACCGCCTGTCAGGCAGTGGACATCCGCCGCCGGG
Organism: uncultured Eubacteriales bacterium; assembly: GCA_948439445.1. Taxonomy (GTDB): domain Bacteria; phylum Bacillota; class Clostridia; order Oscillospirales; family Oscillospiraceae; genus Faecousia. Next base: position 9,595 of record CAOJND010000026.1, read on the forward strand.
TAGCGAGCCACGGTACGGGTATCTCTCCGGTCCACCAGGCCGTCTATCAGCGGGTGCGGCAGGACGTGGCCTTTTACGATGTGGACCGGGAGATCTGGCCGGACGTGCGGGCGGTGGAGAAGCTGGTCCGCAGCGGCGAGCTGCTGGAGATCGCCCAGCAGAAGGTGCCGGAGCTGTCCTAGACCGCCCCGCCGGTTTCCCGCCCTTCCAAACGGCGCAGCACGGTCCGGTATCCTCCCGGGCCGAATTGCAGAGCCGTGTTGATCCGGGTGATGGTGGAGTTGCTGACGCACACCTGGCGGCGCACCATCTCATAGGTCTCCCCGGCCAGGAGAAGCTTAGCTACCTGGAGGCGCTGGGAGAAGCTCAAAAGCTCCTGACGGGTGAAGAGGTCGCTGAAAAAGTCGCTGCACTCCTGGACATTCTCCAGGGCGAGGACGGCCTGAAAGAGCGCTTGAAGGACTTCGTCCTGATTGGGGTCTTGATATGGCATGGAGGCCAACTCCTTCTAAATCTATTTTGCAGTATTTTATCATAGAATCTAGGTTTCGTCCATAGGGCGCGAAGCCCACAATGAAAAAAGGAGGAATTCCCGATGAACGACGCAAACGCCATGACCATCCATTTAGACTATGAACTGCCGGCGTATCCGGCTTTTGTGGAGGGGTGCCGCCGGGCTCCCCGGCGGGAGGCGCATCTGTCGGAAACGGACAAGGCGCTGGCCATCAAAAACGCCCTGCGCTATATCCACCCAGACCACCACGAACAAATGGCCAAGGAGTTCGCCCAGGAGCTGGCCCAGCACGGGCGCATCTACGGCTACCGCTTTCGCCCAGCCGGCCGGCTCAGTGGTAAGCCCATCGACACCTACAAGGGCAACTGCGTGGAGGCCAAGGCATTCCAGGTGATGATCGACAACAACCTGGACTTTGACGTGGCCCTCTACCCCTACGAGCTGGTGACCTACGGCGAGACCGGTCAGGTGTGCCAGAACTGGATGCAGTACCGGCTCATCAAGAAGTACCTGGAGGTGATGACCGACGAGCAGACCCTGGTGGTCATGTCGGGCCACCCCCTGGGCCTCTTCCACTCCCACAAGCTGGCCCCCCGATGCATCATCACCAACGGCCTGATGGTGGGCAGCTTCGACGACCAGAAGAACTTTAACCGGGCCGCCGCCCTGGGCGTGGCCAACTACGGCCAGATGACCGCCGGCGGCTGGATGTACATCGGGCCCCAGGGCATTGTCCACGGCACCTTCAACACCCTGCTCAACGCCGGGCGGCTGAAGCTGGGCATCAGCGAGGACGGCAATCTGGCGGGGCGGCTGTTCGTCTCCGCCGGTCTGGGCGGCATGAGCGGCGCCCAGGGCAAGGCGGCGGAGATCGCCGGGGCTGTATCCATCATCGCGGAGGTGGACGAGTCCCGTCTTATGACCCGTTATAACCAGGGCTGGGTCAGCGAAAAGACTGCAAGCCTAGATGAGGCCCTTGCCATAGCGCAGAAAAAGCTGGCCGCTAAAGAGCCATGCGCCATTGCGTATCTGGGCAATGTGGTGGACCTGCTGGAATATCTGCTGGAACAGAACATCCACGTGGACCTACTCTCGGACCAGACCTCCTGCCACGTGCCCTACGACGGCGGCTACTGCCCCCAGGGCCTGACCTTCCAGCAGCGCACGCAGATGCTGGACAAGGATCCGGAGGGCTTCCGGGCGCTGGTGGACAAGAGCCTGCGCCACCACTATGAGCTTATCTGCGCCCTCCACGACAGGGGCACCTATTTCTTCGACTATGGCAACAGCTTCCTCAAGGCGGTTTACGACGCCGGGGTCAGCTCCATCTGCAAAAACGGCGAAAACGATTTGGACGGTTTTGTATTCCCATCCTACGTAGAGGACATCCTGGGACCATGCCTTTTTGATTTCGGCTACGGTCCATTCCGGTGGTGCTGCCTGTCCGGCAGGAGTGAGGACCTGGACAAAACGGACGCTGCCGCCGCGGCGTACATTCTGGCCCACAACCGCCGCTATCAGGACTACGACAACTATGTCTGGGTCCGGGACGCCAAGAAGAACAAGCTGGTGGTGGGCACCCAGTGCCGCATCCTCTACCAGGACGCCATGGGCCGGATGAACATCGCGCTAAAGTTCAACGAGATGGTCCGCAACGGCCAGATTGGTCCCGTGATGCTGGGCCGCGACCACCACGACACCGGCGGCACCGACTCCCCTTTCCGGGAGACCAGCAACATCAAAGACGGCTCCAACATCATGGCCGACATGGCCGTGCAGTGCTACGCGGGCAACGCCGCCCGGGGCATGAGCCTTATCGCTCTTCACAACGGCGGCGGCACCGGCATCGGCAAGGCCGTCAACGGTGGGTTTGGCATGGTGCTGGATGGCTCGGAGCGGGTGGACACCATTTTGAGGATGTCCATGCCCTGGGATACCATGGTGGGCGTTTCCCGCCGGGCCTGGGCGCGCAATGAGAACGCTCTTGCCACCGCCAAGGAGTATAATCAGCTCTATGCAGGTCAGGATCACATCACCCTGCCCTACCTGGCAGACGACGAGACAGTGCGAAAGGCTTTAGAAGGATGAACAATCTGCTGATTCAAAACATCGGCACCCTGGCCACCCCTCTGGGCAGCAAAGCCCGGGGGGGCGGGGCGCAGGGCGCTGTAAAAGTGATGAAAAACGCCTGGGTCCTAATAGAAGACGGCGTCATCTCTCAGGTGGGAGACGGAACGCCTCCGGTCCTGGCGGACGCCCAGGTCCTAGACGCCGGAGGAAACCTGGTGACCCCCGGCCTGGTGGACGCCCACACCCACCTGATCTTCGGCGGCTGGCGGCAAAACGAGCTGGGGTTGAAGCTTCACGGCGCGGCGTATTTGGATATCCTCGCCCAGGGAGGCGGGATCTTGTCCACCGTCCGCAGCACCCGGGCCGCCTCAGAGACGGAGCTGGCGGATAAAGCCGCCCTGGCCCTGGATGAGATGCTCTGCTTTGGCACCACCACTTGCGAGGCCAAAAGCGGCTACGGTCTGGAGCTGGAGACAGAGCTGCGGCAGCTACGGGCCATCCGGACGCTGAACCAGCGGCACACCATCGATCTGGTGCCCACCTTCCTAGGCGCCCACGCCCTGCCGGAGGACTACAAGACCAACCGGGAGGGTTATATCCGTCTTCTATGTCAGCAGATGCTCCCCGCCGTGGCGGCGGAGGGACTGGCAAAATACTGCGACGTGTTCTGTGAGACCGGAGTGTTCACGGCGGAGGAGACCCGGACCATCCTGGAGACGGGCAAGAAATACGGCCTACTGCCTAAGATCCACGCCGACGAGATCGACGCCATTGGCGGCTCAGAGCTGGCAGGGCAGATCGGGGCGGTGTCCGCCGAGCACCATATCGTCTGCCGGCAGTCTGGCATCGACAGTATGGCGCGGGGCGGCACGGTGGCCTGCCTGCTGCCCGCCACCAGCTTCTACCTGGGGGCAGCCTTCGCTCCAGCGCGGCAGCTCCAGCAGGCGGGGGTGCCGGTGGCCATGGCCACGGACTTCAATCCCGGGTCCTGTCCCTGCCTCAACATGCAGCTGGTCATCAACCTGGGGTGTCTGAAATACCGCTTCACCCCGGAGGAGGTACTCACCGCTGTGACGTTGAACGCCGCCGCCGCGATCGGTATGGCGGATAAGGTTGGTACAGTGGAGCCAGGCAAGCAGGGCGATCTGGTCATCTGGGACGCCCCGGATCTGGATTATATCTGCTACCGCATGGGCAGCAACCTGGTCAAGCAGGTGGTAAAGCGGGGAATCCTGGTATAAACGCGCATCGTCTGTATCTGGGGCGGCGTGCCCTACAATTACAATTAAAATATTCGGAGGAAAAACAAAATGGGCAAATTAGTGGAGTGCATCCCCAATTTTAGCGTGAGCAAGGAGAAAGACGAGGCAGTTTATCAGGGCCTGGTGGACGTGGCAAAGGGCATCCCAGGCTGTATGCTCTTCGACGTGCAGTCCGACGGCAACCACAACCGGTGCGTGTTCACCATGGTGGGCGCGCCGGAGGCTATGGAGGAGGCGGCTTTCCAGCTGTGCAAGAAGGCCATGGAAACCATCGACATGACCAAGCACCAGGGACAGCATCCCCGCATGGGCGCTACCGATGTCATCCCCTTTGTACCCACCATGGACATGGATGTGGCCGAGTGCGTGGAGCTTTCCAAGCGGGTGGCCCGGCGCATCTGGGAGGATCTGAGAATCCCCTCCTTTCTCTATGAGGACTCCGCCTCCCGTCCGGAGCGGCGGAACCTTGCCGCCTGCCGGAAAGGGCAGTTTGAGGGGATGCCAGAGAAGCTGCTTCAGGAGGCTTGGGCGCCGGACTACGGCGAGCGGAAGATCCATCCCACCGCCGGGATTGTCGCCATCGGCGCGCGGATGCCCCTCATCGCCTATAACATCAACCTGGATACATCCGATCTGGAAATTGCAAATAAAATTGCCAAGGCCATCCGAGGCTCCAACGGCGGCTTCCAATACTGTAAAGCCATCGGTGTGATGCTGGACGAACGCAATACCGCCCAGGTGTCCATGAATCTGGTCAACTATGAGGGAACTCCCATCTACTACGTCTTCGAGATGGTCCGCAGCCTGGCGGACCGCTACGGCGTGCGCATCATTGGCAGCGAGCTGGTGGGCCTGACACCCGCCAAGGCATTGCTGGACTGCGCGGAATACTACCTGAAGCTGGAAAATTTCAATGGCCGCCGCCAGGTCATGGAGTACCATCTGGTGGGCATGGAGTAAGGAGGCAGCGGTATGGAGCTGAAAAAGCTGGAAGTGTCGGCGTTTGCGAATCTGCTTGCCTCCGATGCGCCGGCCCCCGGCGGCGGGTCTGCCGCCGCGCTGGAGGGCGCTCTGGGCGCAGCGCTGACAGCCATGGTCTGCGGCCTGACTGCGGGGAAGGCCAAGTACGCAGACAGTCAGGATCTGGTAGCGTCCGTCCAGGAGAGGTGCGAAGCCTTGCAGGCCCAGTTTCTGGACGTGATGGACCGGGACACGCAGGCCTTCAACGCTGTAGCCGCCGCTTTCGCCCTGCCCAAGGGCACGGAAGAAGCACGGGCCAAGCGCTCCGAGGCCATCCAGGCAGCGCTTCGTGGCTGCGTGGACACCCCCATGGAGATGATGGAGCTGGCAGCGCAGACGCTGGAGCTGACCGAGTCCCTGCTGGGGAAATTTAACAGCAGCGCGGCCAGCGACCTGGGCGTAGCCGCCCTGAGCCTGCGCAGCGCCATACAGGGTGCATGGCTCAATGTGCGCATCAACATCTCCAGCATCAAAGATCAAGCCCTGGCAGAGCAAAGCCGGGCCAAGGGCGAAGCCCTCCTGGCCAAGGCCCTACCGGCGGCGGACCGTATCTATGCCGCGGTGCTGGAGATGATATAAGGACCGCCTTTCTTGAAGGAAAAGCCGCTGTATCGCCAAAGAATGCGATATGCGGGGCCACGCACACCGCCAGAATGCCATACAAACAATAAAACGCGCCGGAGAAGCTGCTTTCGCAGCCGCCGGCGCGTCTTTTGCAGTTTTCTGGTCCGCCTTTTTCGACAGTTAACCACCAATGATTCGGTCCTGGCCTCGGCCCACCCTGCGACAGGTCACTGTACCAGTATCATAGTCCACCGTCACCACATCGAAGCACTGCTCCGTGACGGTCCCAACGGCATAGTCCTTTTCTCCGTTCTGGTTTTTTGTGGCAGTACGGCTGCCGTCAGTGTCGGTGACAATCGCCGGGATTCCGCCGTCAGTTGTCGTTTCCGCATCACGGTGGGCGTGTCCCCCGATGATCAGCTCCACACGGCCTTTGGCGGTTTCCGGGGTGAAGGTATAAGTCGTTTCGCCCACGGTTACGGTGCCGCTGCCAGCATTGTACTGATCCAGAATCTTAGCAATGTTCTTTCCAATTCCATTGAACTTACCGGACTGGTAGAACATGTGGGGAATCACAATTACATGCCAACCGGCCGGGACGCTCTCCAGCGCCGACACCAGGTATTGATATTCTGGCTTCCGGTCCATCGCGTTTCCGGTATCAAAACCAATGAACCGAGTCTTGGTATCCATTCGGTCATAATACCAGGTATTCTCCACCCCGCCGGAGACGAAGGTTAGAACATCCTCTAGCGAGGCGCAAAACATGGAATAGACTTCCTCCTGCGAAAACCATCGGTCGGAATTCTCTTGGTCGGACTGATTGTTTTTGTTGTCGTCGTGATTACCGAAAACAATTGGCACCAGTACCGGCAAAGCTCGAAGGTCTTCTATGCATTCTTCCATCACCTGGCGCATCTGCTGATACTCGCCCTCGTTGATTAAATCCCCACCACAGATGGCATTGCGCACGTCGGTATTGCACAAAATCCGATTCATCAGCGCGACGCTGTGCCGCTGATTGCCGGAGGCGTAGGGACTGTAGTGCAGATCCGTAATAAACAAAAATGTCTCCCCATGTCCGGCCACGTTTTCCATATCCGCTTGAACATTGGAAATCACAGTGGCCAACTGCGCTTCAAAGTAAGACGGCACCTGCTCTATCTGCACCGGATCCTCCTGTGTCGGGGCCGGTTCTGTGGGCGGCTCCGTTGACTCTGTGGTCGGAGTGGTCTGCGGCGCTTCGGTTGGCGCCGGTTTCTCCGCTTCGGTGGTCTCCGGTTCGGGTTGCGTCTGCTCCTGTCTAGGCGGATTTGTAGTTTGCGCGGATGGCTGAATATCGCAGCCAGACAGCGCCGCCAGCAGGAGAATTAGCGTTAGATACCGTTTCATACGCACGCTGCCTCTTTCTCCTCTCTT
>CAOJND010000027.1 GCA_948439445.1 uncultured Eubacteriales bacterium
CAAGCTGAAACGCCCTCCGGTCAACTCCGGAGGGCGATAGAATCAGGAAAAAATACCCAAATATGTTCATAAATGCTGTAAAAATTATTCATAGAAGGTTCAATGAATCTTCAGTACTTGTTCAGTTTTTGGCTTTATAATGATGACATCAAAAATAAAGCAGCAAGGGAGATATCGACATGGAAGATCATGAAACCTTTGAATTTGAAGCATATGCAGACGAACAGAATTATGTAGAACCTGACCAGTCGGAGACTCGGCAAGATCCTGCCTACAACAGAAACGCCGATCCCTGGGAGCAGCCCAACGGGTATCGGGCTAACGAACAGCGTCCTACGGAGAAAGAGCCTACCCCAGCGGGCCGGGGCTTTGGGAAAAAGATGGTGGCGTTGGTCTTAAGCGGTGCGATTCTCTGCGGTGGCGCCGCAGGCTTCGGCGGCAGTCTGCTGGCCAACCGTATGTATGGCGCCGGCCAGCCGGATAAAATTTCCAACGCGTTGTCCGGTCAGCGGGAAAGCACAGTGATCCAACTGTCGAAGGTGGATACCAGCAAGCAGATGACGCCGGCGGAGGTCTATGCTGCCAATGTCAATTCCACGGTTGGTATCACCACTTCTATCACCACCAATTTCTGGGGCTTCCAGACCACCTCCGCTGCCTCCGGCTCCGGATTTGTTCTGACGGACGACGGCTATCTTCTGACTAATTATCATGTGGTGGAGGGTTCTAGTGCCATTACCGTGACGATGTACGATGGGACTGCCTACGATGCTGCCTTGGTTGGCTATGACGAGAGCAACGACATTGCCGTATTGAAAATTGAGGCCACCGGCTTGACGCCTGTGACCCTGGGTGATTCCGACAATTTGAACGTTGGCGATGCGGTTCTGGCAATCGGAAACCCTTTGGGAGAGCTGACCTTCTCGCTGACCAGCGGCGCTGTCAGTTCTTTGGACCGGGAGATTACCATGTCCAACGGTGTGACCATGGATTTGATGCAGACCGACTGCGCCATCAACTCGGGTAACTCCGGTGGCGCTCTGTTTAACCTGTACGGTGAAGTAATCGGCATCACCAATGCCAAATATTCCAGCAACTCCAGTTCTGAAGCGTCTATTGACAACATTGGCTTTGCCATTCCCATCAACAACATTATGAGCATTGTCCAGAGTATTATCGAAAAAGGCTATGTTTCGAAACCCTATGTTGGCATTATGGTAGCAAATGTAAGCAATGAGGCACTGGCCTACGGCCTGCCCAAGGGCGCGGCAATTCAGAGTGTGACAGAGGATGGCCCGGCGGCTACCGCAGGTTTACAGGCCAACGATATCATCACCGAGATTAACGGAACCGCCATTGAGGATCGGAAAGATGTGGCGGATGCGATTGCGGCCGCGCAGGTTGGCGACAAGTTGACCATGTCCGTGTACCGTCAGGGACAGACATTGAGTTTAACCGTAGAGGTGGGCGAGCAGATCCAGTCTATGCAGGAGGAGCAGCCCGATACGCAGAACGGGCAGTCGCAACAGCAGATGGAAGGCCAATGGCCTTGGGGCTATGGCTTTGGTTATGGCCGCTAAAAAATAGGGCTTCGGCCGGGATTCTAAAATGAATCCCGGCCGTTTTGGCATTTTTTTACATACCTGCGTCATATTCGGATGAAAATTTCGTCTTTTCTATATGAAGAGGTATCTGGAAACCGGATCTATAGAAATGGAGGTTTGACCATGAAAAGGATGCTCGCCTGTTTTTTAGTCTTGGCCTGTGTCTGCACGCTGTTTGGCTGCAAAAGAAGCAATCCCACCGTCAAACTGGATCACTTGGTGGACGACCGGTATGTACTTGCCATGACTTCCTATCCGGAAATGGCGCCCTATCCCGATGAGATGGATTTTGTAGATGAAAAAACAGGAGAATTTGACGAGAAGGGATTTGCAAAAGCTTATGAGCTGTGGCAGGCGTCCCAGGACGCCCAGCAGAATCAACCGAAAGGGTATGCGGATTCTTTGGACGGCTTTTTTCAAAAGACCCTTTTGGAATATCTATCGAATTCCCAGGGGGAGAATCGGGCGATTTCGCCGGTAAACGTGTATCTGGCGCTGGCCATGCTGGCAGAGGTCACCGGCGGCAACAGCCGCCAGCAGATTTTAGCGCTTTTGGAGGCGGATAGCATAGCGTCCTTGCGGGGGCAGGCGGATTCTGTCTGGAATGCCAGCTATTGTAACGATGGGGCGGTAACCAGCCTCTTGGCCAATTCCATGTGGCTGTCGGAGCGTATGGACTACAACCAGGATACGATGGATACCTTGGCGGAGACTTACCACGCCTGCGCTTTCTCTGGCGTGATGGGTTCACCGGACTACGATAAGGCTTTGCAGAGCTGGGTTCAATACCATACCGGCGGACAATTAGAGGCGCAGGCGGAAAAACTGCACATGGATCCGGCGACGGTGCTGGCGCTGGTTTCCACCTGCTATTTTCAGGGAGAATGGAATTGCCCGTTTTCAGAGGAGAACACCCAAAAAGGAATGTTTCATGGAGCGAAAAAGGACGTGCAATGGGATTTCATGCATCAGGAGCAGGGGCTTTCCTATTACACCGGAGAGCGGTTTGCCGCTGTGGCGCAGAGCATGAAAGGGACCGGGAAGATGTGGCTGATTCTTCCCGATCAGGAGACGTCTGTCACAGAGCTACTGCAAGACGGCCAGGTAATGGATTTTTTAGATGACCCAGTTAACTGGAACGATTGCCGGTATGCTACGGTTCATCTGGCTGTGCCCAAATTTGATATCGCCTCCGATCTGGACCTGATTTCTGGATTGCAGAATCTGGGCGTTACGGATATTTTCGACGAAGCGCTATCTGATTTTTCTTCCATGCTACAAAGTACACAGACGTATACTTTGAGCAAGGCGGAGCATTCGGTGAGGATAAAAGTGGATGAGCGCGGCGCGCAGGCGGCTGCGAATACAACCTTGATGGCGACGGAAGCCTGCCTGCCGCCGGAGGAAATCGTGGATTTTGTCCTGGACCGGCCCTTTCTGTTTGTCATTGCCAGCCAGGATGGCCTCCCTCTGTTTGCTGGCGTGGTGAACCAACTGGGGTAAAACAGAATGTGGCAATGCTGTAATTGAGGATGGAGGAACGATATGAAACGAGTATTTGCACTGATTTTGGCAGCGTCTTGTGTCTTTGCCATGCCCGGATGCAAAAGGCAAGCGCCCATTGTCCAGAACGATATGCCGGAGGAGGAAACATATGCGGTTGCGTTGGCTTCCTATCCGGAAATGGCGTCTTATCCCGATCATATGGATTTTACGGATGAAAAAACGGGGGATTTTGATAACGATGGATTTTCGCAGGCTTTAGATCGTTGGTCGGAGGGCCGGCAAACGCAACGAAATCAGCCGGAGGGATATGCCGACGGCTTGGAGGCTTTTTTCCAAAAAAGCATGGTAGAATTTCTTGGGGACGCCCAGGGGGAAAATAAAATTTTCTCCCCGGTGAATGTCTACATGGCGCTTTCCATGTTGGCAGAAACCACCGGCGGAGACAGCCGCCAGCAGATACTGACGCTTCTGGAAGCGGACAGTATGGATGCGCTTCGGGAACAGGTGAATTCTGTTTGGAATGCCAATTATTGTGACGATGGAATGGTGGTCAGCCGTCTGGCCAACTCCCTGTGGCTAAATCAGGACTTGCGCTACCAGACGCCCACGGCAGAGCTTTTGGCGCGGCAATATCACGCCAGCGTCTTCTCCGGCGAAATGGGGTCGGCAGCGTATAATCAGGTGCTACGCGACTGGCTGAATGAGCAGACCGGCAATCTTCTAGAAGATCAGATTTCACAGGTGGAAATGCAGCCGGAAACCCAGCTTGCCCTGGCTTCTACCATTTATTTTCAGGGGAATTGGCACCTCCCTTTTTCCAAGGAGAAAACCAGGCAGCAGCCCTTCCACGCAGAACAGGGGGATATTTCCTGCGAATTTATGCACCAGCAAGAGGAGCAGACATATTATTGGGCGGAGCATTTCTCCGCTGTGGCCCAGCAACTGAACAGTGGCGGACAGATGTGGCTGCTTTTGCCGGATGAGGGAATCACGGTGGAGCAGCTGCTTGCGGACCCTCAGGTGGCGACGCTTTTGGCGAAGCCCCAGGAATGGAAGGACAGCAAAAACGTGGTCGTGAATCTGAAAATGCCCAAATTCGATATTTCCTCCGAGCTGGATTTGGCGCCGGGTCTTCAGAGCTTGGGAGTTACAAGGGTATTTGATCGGAAAGCCGCTGATTTTTCTGGTATTTTTGCGGAGGGACAGGAGGCGTTTTTGTCCCAGGTCGACCATGGCGCTCGGGTGGCGGTGGATGAAAACGGGGTTGTGGCCACCGCCTATACGATGATGACGTTGGGAATGGGCGAGAGTCCAGACGAGGAAGTGGAATTTGTACTAGACCGGCCTTTTTTATTTATCATTGCCAGTCGGGATGACCTTCCCCTGTTTGCTGGCGTGGTAAATCAGCCGGAATAACATGAGACGCGGTAATTGTGAATGGAGGAATGATATGAAACGAGTATTCGCACTGATTTTGGCGCTGTCCTGTGTTTGCACCTTGCCCGGATGCAAAGGGCAAGCGCCCATCGTCCAGAATAATACGCCGGTGGCCGAACAATATGCGGTTGCACTGGCTTCCTATCCGGAGATGGCGCCTTATCCCAATGAGATGGAGTTTGTGGATAAGGAAACAGGAGCGTTTGACAGCGATGGATTTTCGCAGGTTTATAACAAATGGTGGGAGTCCCAGGCTGCCCAGCGGAATCAACCGGAGGGCTATACGCTTGGGCTAGATGCCTTTTTTAAAAAGAGTATCCCAGAGTTTCTGGGGAATGCCGATGGGAAAAACAAGATTTTCTCCCCGGTGAATGTCTACATGGCGCTTTCCATGCTGGCGGAGACCACCGGCGGCGACAGCCGCCAGCAGATACTGACGCTTCTGGAAGCGGACAGTATGGATGCGCTTCGGGAACAGGCGGATTCTGTTTGGAACGCCAACTACTGCGACGATGGAGCGGTGGTTAGCCTTCTGGCCAACTCCCTATGGCTAAATCAGGACTTGCGCTATCAAATGCCCACGGCAGAGCTTTTGGCGCGGCAATATCACGCCAGCGTCTTCTCCGGCGAGATGGGGTCGGCTGCGTATAATGAAGCGCTGCGGGACTGGCTAAATGAGCAGACCGGCAACTTTTTAGAAGATCAGATTTCCCAGGTGGAAATGCAGCCGGAAACCCAGCTCGCCCTGGCCTCTACCATCTACTTCCGGGGAAAGTGGTCAAACACTTTTTCTGAAAGTGCGACGAAACAGGGGGCTTTTCATGGGGAGCAGGAGGAGTTTATCTGTGATTTTATGCATCAGAGCACAGAGCGGAATTATTATTGGGCGGATCAATTTTCCGCTGTTGCCTTGAACATAGAGCAGAGCGGACAGATGTGGCTGTTTCTTCCGGACAAGGGGGTGTCTGTAGACCAACTTCTGACGGACCCGCAGGTCATGGAGCTTTTGGAGGCGCCCTATGGGTGGGAGAATAGCAAATTTTTAATTGTGAATCTTGCCATGCCAAAATTTGATGTGTCTTCCAATCTAAGCCTGATTCCAGGCCTACAGAACCTGGGGGTTACAGAGGTATTTGACCGGGAAACCGCTGATTTTTCTGCGATCCTTACCGATGGACAGAAGGCGTTTTTATCCCAAGCGGGCCATGGCGCCCGGGTGATGGTGGATGAGGAGGGGGTCGAGGCCACCGCTTATACGGCAATGATGGTGGCGGGGGCAGCCGCGCCGCCGGACGAGGAAGTGGATTTTGTATTAGACCGGCCCTTCCTGTTTGTCATCACCAGCCAGGACAGACTTCCCCTGTTTGCAGGTGTGGTGAATCAACCGGCGTAGGGACCTGACGCGCTGGCGAGGAAGTGGTTTTTTGTACAATCCGCCCATTGCAATTCTTTTTGGAGCGCGGTATACTAAACCATAAGCAATAGAGCGAGTGTGGCAAAGTTCGCCGGACGGGAGCTTTGTGCGCCGCGTGCAGCAGCGAAAAAGTTTCTTGGCAAGGCCAAATTGGCCTTGCCAGAGATTGAATACCTTTTTCACGCGAATAGAAAGGAGCGTTCCAAAATGGGATTGATTCGTGCGGCCATTGGATCGGTGGGCGGCGTCCTGGCAGATCAGTGGAAAGAGTTTTTTTATTGTGATGGGCTGACGGAAAATGTGCTGGCAGTCAAAGGAAGCAAGCGGACCTCCGGCCGGTCCTCCAATACCAAGGGTTCTGAGAATATCATCACCAACGGCTCCGTGATTGCGGTGGCGGATGGGCAGTGTATGATGATTGTGGAGCAGGGGAAGGTGGTGGAGGTTTGTGCCGAGCCCGGGGAGTTTACATACGATGCTTCCACAGAGCCGAGTATTTTCTCCGGAAGCCTGGGGGAGAGCATCAAGCAGACCTTCCAGACCATTGGCAAGCGGTTCACCTTTGGCGGTGAGCCGCCCAAGGACCAACGGGTATATTATTTTAACACCAAAGAGCTAATTGGTAACAAGTATGGAACGCCCAATCCGGTGCCTTTCCGGGTGGTGGATTCCAACATTGGCTTGGATATGGACATCTCCCTTCGCTGTTTTGGAGAGTATAGTTATCATATCAGCGATCCGCTGCTGTTTTATACCAATGTCTGTGGTAATGTCTCTCAGGAGTTTACCCGAGAGCGGATTGACAGCCAGCTAAAAACAGAGTTGCTCACTGCGCTGCAACCGGCCTTTGCCCAAATTTCCCAGCAGGGTGTACGCTATTCTGCTCTGCCGGGCCATACCATGGAGCTTGCGCAGGCGCTGAATCAGGTGCTCAGTGAAAAATGGCGGCGCTTGCGGGGGCTGGAGATTGTGTCTTTTGGCGTATCCAGCGTAAAAGCCGATGAGCAGGATGAGCAGATGCTAAAAGAGCTACAGCGCAACGCGGCGCTACGCAATCCCAATATGGCGGCGGCCCATCTGGTGGGCGCCCAGGCTGCGGCCATGCAGGCTGCCGCAAAAAACGAGGGCGGCAGCGCTATGGCATTTATGGGTATGAATATGGCTGGCGGCGCAGGCGGAGCCAACGCGCAAAGCCTATTTCAAATGGGCGCAGCTCAGCCAAGTTCACCGGCCCCGGCGGCGCAGGGATGGAAGTGCGAGTGTGGCGTGGTTGCCACAGGGAATTTCTGTCCAGAGTGCGGCAGGAAACGACCGCAGGCCGACGGCTGGATCTGCACCTGCGGAACTTCTAATAAAGGCCGCTTTTGCACCCAGTGTGGGAAAAAGAAGCCGGCGGGGACGCCCCAATACCGGTGCGACAAATGTGGCTGGGAACCGGAAGATCCCACCCATCCGCCTCGTTTTTGCCCGGAATGCGGCGATCCCTTTGATCAGGAAGATCAAATCTAGCGCTGACAAGCAACGTCCCAGCGGAGAGCTGCCTGCGGGTTTCCGTGGCAGCTCTTTTTAAGGAGGAAACGAATTTGGCGACGAAGACGACGAACTTTCAATGCCCTGCCTGCACCGGCCCGCTTCATTTTGACAGCGGTACCGGGGGACTGCTGTGCGATTACTGCGGCAGCCGTTACACTGTGGAGGAGATTGAGGCCCAATTTTCTCAGCAGGAGAAGAAAACAGAGCAGGAGACGGCCCAGAAAACGCAAAGGACGTGGGAAACGGAGCGGATGGGGGAGTGGGGACCGGATGCAGACCGGATGCTGGTCTATACCTGTTCCTCCTGCGGCGCGGAGTTGCTTTGTGAGAAGACGACTGCGGCCACCAGCTGTCCATATTGCGGAAATCCCACAGTGGTGCCCAATCAGCTCAGCGGCGCGCTGAAGCCGGATTACATCATCCCCTTCCAGCAGGACCGGGCGGCAGCCATGGCCGCGCTCAAAAAACACTACCAAAAAAAGTTTTTCCTGCCCAAAGCGTTTACCGAGCAAAACCATTTGGAAAAGCTCCAAGGGGTTTACGTGCCCTTTTGGCTGTTTGACGGGACAGGAGACGCGGATATACGGTTCCATGCCACCCGCTCTCATTTTTACCGGAGTGGAAATTATGAGGTGACGGAAACGGATCATTTTTCTGTGCGCCGGGCCGGAACAGTTCCGTTTTCCCGAGTCCCGGTGGACGGCTCTTCCAAAATGCCGGACGACTATATGGATTCCATCGAGCCATTTCGCTATGAGGCGCTGCGAGCGTTTTCCATGGCGTACTTGCCCGGTTTTTTAGCGGATAAGTATGATGTCACCGCCCAGGAAAGTGCGCAACGTGCCCGCCAGCGGCTTCTGCATTCCACCAAAGAGGTGATGCGGGAGGATGTCAGAGGATATGAAACCGTGACACCCACCAGCACCCAGGTGGAAATTGTGCCCGGCGCGGTGCACTATGCACTGCTTCCCGTGTGGATGTTGACGACGAAGTGGAACGGAAAGACCTTTCTGTTTGCGATGAACGGCCAGACGGGCAGGCTGGTGGGGGACTTGCCGGTGGACTGGCGAAAATTCTGGCTGACCTTTGGAATGATGGCGGCGTTGTTTGGCGTCATTTTGCTGCTCAGCGGACTTCCACAGTGGATAGCCAGGGCGATTTTGACGCTTTTTGGGTGATGGAGGTAGACAGCATGAAAAAATGGACGGTTTGTCTACTGATTCTATGCCTGGGGATTTTCTGCCTTGCGCCGGCTTGTGCCGCTGGGACTGGTGAACAGCACTATATCACCGATGAGGCAGGGCTGCTTCAGGATTCCCAGCGGTTGGAATTGGAGCGCCAGGCGAAGGATATTTCCCAGCGATATGGCTGTGGGGTCTATCTGGTAACGGTAGGGGATTATACGGATACGGCGCCTGGCAGTGTTTACGATTGTGCCAGAGTGATTTACACTCAGAAAAATCTGGGCCTGGGGGCGGAGCAAAATGGACTTCTTTTGCTGCTTTCCATGGAGGACCGGGACTACAGTCTAATTTCCCATGGAACCGCTGGCAACGCCGCGTTTACGGACTATGGAAAAGACGTGCTGACTGATGCGTTTCTTCCCGCCTTGGCGGACAACGACTGGTATGAGGGGTTCCAGCTTTATCTGGAGCAGAGCGAGACGCTGCTGGCCCAGGCCGCCGCAGGCCACCCGGTGGATGCGCCGGGACAAAATGTAGGGCGGTTTCATCCTTTGGCGATTCTGTTTTCCCTGGTATTGGGATCCGGTGTAGCGGCGATTGTATGCCTAATTTTAAAGGGATCCATGAAATCCGTTCGAGAAGCGGCCGGCGCCTCGGCCTATCTGGAGCCTGACGGCGTTCAGTTTACCATTCGGCAGGACCATTTTACCCATCGGACCCAGACACGCCGGAAAATTGAAACGGAAGTAAAATCATCTTCTTCTGGTGGATCCGGTGGATTTTCTGGAAAAAGCGGAAAGTTTTAAGGAGGATCGGAATTTGAGCGAAAAAATCAAACGGATTTTGATGACCGTTTTTGGCGTATCCATCTGTGGATGTAGTGTGGGCTTGTTTCACTATTCTATGTTTGGGATGGATCCGTTTCAGGTGTTTGCCCACGGACTATGGATGGCGCTTCCGGATGGCTGGATGCACT
Source organism: uncultured Eubacteriales bacterium (assembly GCA_948439445.1). GTDB lineage: Bacteria > Bacillota > Clostridia > Oscillospirales > Oscillospiraceae > Faecousia. The sequence continues at coordinate 9,655 of CAOJND010000027.1, forward strand.
ATGGAACGTTTTATGCAGTGCTGTGCTTTGGGATGCTGTGCGCGGTGTTCTTTGCAGACCGGAAGAAGATTGGCCTTGGCACAGTGATCAACCTGTTTTTGGTTGGCTATATTTCAGATTTTTCCAACGCTTTCCTAGAGGCCGCATTCCCAGGCCATTCGCTGGTTATCCGGATGATTTTCTTGGTGCTTGGTATTGTCATCATGTGCTTTGCCTCGTCGCTGTACTTTACGGCGGATTTGGGCGTCTCTGTCTATGATGCGGTTGCGTTGATTTTGACGGAGAAAAGGGGCTGGAATTTTAAAATATGCCGGGTAACAGGGGATCTGCTCTGTACGCTGATCGGTTTTGCCTTTGGCGCGACGGTGGGGATTGGGACATTGATAACCGCCTTTTTTATGGGGCCGCTGATTGCTTTTTTCAATCGAACTGTGGCGATTCCGCTGCGCTATGGAAAACGTGCGGCAGGGAAAAGATAAGGGCCATGTTGGGTCTTTCACTTTCTCGACCATCTGGATGCCCCGAACGGCTTTCTGGCCTGCGGCACGCTTTTGAGGCTTTTTCTAAAAAGGTGAATTTAAGTTCTCATGAAATTGCCTATTGACAAAACGCAGCCGCTGTGCTAAAATATTTCAGTAAAGTTCGGATGGGTTATGGAGTGATACCCAAGAGGCCGAAGGGGCTCCCCTGCTAAGGGAGTAGGCGTCTAAACAACGCGCGAGAGTTCAAATCTCTCTCACTCCGCCATATCGCCGCAAGTTGTTTATTGCTTGCGGCGATTTTTTTAAATTGTGACCACTACGTTGGGCTACGGTTTGGTTTTGGATACAGTCCTGTAAGGCGCATTTTTAATCGACACATGACAAAAGAAAGACATGACATAAAGGACACTTCCCAAAAGGAAGTGTCCTTTATACATTTATAGGAATTTATAAAGACAACTGGGGTGATGAATTTTACACATGAATAGAACTTCTTCCGCCTCATCCGCATAACGGAAGGTTCTCTTTCTATAAACAGAATAGGCCCCGGACATAAAAGTCTGGGGCCTTTGGTTATCATCCAGCGCAAGCTCCTTTCCGTTGTGTGCAAGTGTTCTTATAAATGAAGCTCGCCGTATGTTTTGTCAGTCACCTGCGGCAGACTGACCTTGTCGGTTTTTCTTTCAACAGCAACGTCAGTGCGACCTGAATATGGCGCGGGTTGTCAGCCTGTTCGGAATTCATTTCTGTATTCATTTGGGCTTAAACCGGTTGCTTTTTTAAATACGTTGAAGAAATAAGTGTTGTAGGCATAGCCAATGCGCATGCAGATTTCCGTTAAAGGTAGATCTGTTTCACGGAGCAGTGTTTTTGCATGGGAGATGCGTCGATTGCGAATATAGTCGTTGAGGGAAACCCCCTGCTTTTCCCGAAACACACGGGCAAGATAGTCCGGATTCATAGAAAAAACACGACCGAATTGTTCCCGTGTCAATTCTGTCTGGATATTGTTTTCAATATACTGACGGATACGCATGACAGTATCGCTTTCAGACAGAGGCGGCAATTTTGAAATTTCCTGTTTATAGGCCTCCAACCAGTTGATCTCATTTCGTTTATTCAGTGCCTGGACAAGACGCTCCTCAAGCACCTTCATGGAAATCGGCTTTAACAGATAATCAAATACATCCAGATTGATCGCTTCCTTTGCATAAGCAAAATTGGAATGACAGGTCAACAAAAGAACGACAGCATGATACTGGTTATTTACAATCCACCTTGTAAGTTCCAGCCCGTCTTTGCCGGGCATTTCAATATCGCATAACAGAACATCCACTCGTTCTGTTTGCAGGATATGCAATGCCTGATCGACGCGTGTAGCCGTCAGTACCTGATCATATCCAAGACGGATGAAATCGAGCTGCTTGTTCAGAGCTTGCAGAAAGAGCACATCATCATCAACCATCAGTATGGTTCGCATGGTTCACCCTCCTCATGTTGAAGCGTGGGAAAGAATATTTTGACAACGGCGCCGCCTGCCAGAGCATTTTCAAAGTGAATGGCCGCCTGCCCCTTATAATACAGAAGAAGTCTTTTTTTCGTATTGATGATTCCGGTGCCATTTCCAGCCGATGAATTGGTATCAACAGGATCCGAATTCAAAAAAGCCAACTGCTCATCAGAAAAGCCCGGTCCGTCATCTGTAATGGTCAGCCACATCCCGCGCTGCATATCATGCTTGCCGACCTGAGCCTGGATCATAATCCGGACTTTATTCTGTGATCCGAGTGCATGTTTGAAAATATTTTCCACAATGGTCTGGGGAATCATTGGCAGCATCTCGAAATTTTCCAGTTCCGGTGTGACTTGACATTGACAGATAATGCTGTCAGGATAGCGGATCTGGTGGATCTTGACGTAGTTTTGCAGATGGGAAAGTTCTAGGCTGAAGTGAACCGTGTCGGAAAAACCGCTTCCCAGATAACGGAAATAGTCGGAAAGACACATGGTGAATTCCTGAATCAAGTCTGTATTGTCAATCATGGCCAGAGAACTGATTACATTTAGGCAATTGACAAAGAAGTGAGATTTAATCTGAACCCGAAGAAATTGCATCTTCGAATGCTGCGATGCAAGCTCCTGTTCGTAAAGCGTGATTCGAAGATCTTTGATTTGCTGCATCATGTCATTAAAGGCCTGGTAGATTTGCTTTTCTTCCATGAAATGGCTGCGATTCGTAATGGGGGTGGAAAGATCACCCGAGGCAATGCGCAGGCATGCCTGGTTTAGTGTGGTGAAAAGACCATACAGACGCCGCAGTACAACAGACCCGCCGAAAAACAGTCCCAGGCTCAGAAGCGGCAAAGCAATGCAGATGAGCACCACATTTTTGCGAAGAGCCGGAGCGGTGGATGTCACAAGGCAGCACACAGAAAAATCCCCTTGCTCAGAGGGAATGGATAATAACGAATAGGATCTGCCGTTCACACGAATGCGGTTTTGCTGCGTGACAACAGCAGACTGCACAGCGACATTGTCGGAAATCAGTGTGTCGTCTTGACTACAGAGAAGATAGTAGTTACTATCGGCGTCGGACGAGGAAGACAGGATAGAAGTGTCAAGATAAACAGCGCAGTAAGTATTGTCAAACTGAAAAATGTTTCGTAGGTAGTACGCATGATCGATCATGACCCATTTCCAGTTATGAAACGAGGATCCGGTATCGTCCGATGTGATGGTATTCATGACTGCATCCCGCATGGTATCGCGTTCGTTTAACGTTTTGCATCGCGAACGAAACATGCAGGCAGATACGTCTTTTGAAACCGGGCAACTCATGACAAAGTAGATGTTGCTGGATAAATGCAGCAAAGAAGAAAGCGTATCGCCAACCTCGGTTTTTAGCTCATAGTCCTTACGAGGCTCCCGCTTATTTCCATATTCGGCAAATGAGCCGTTTGCTGAGATGTTGTTTTGACAGAAATCGTTGATGGTTTGGAGCGTATAGTTTAGCTGCGACTGATAATAGTTCAGTGTGGCGCTGCCAACATCCTCCATATAATTATTTGTGATGTTGCGGCCGGAAATATACAGGAGTACCGTTGAAGCCTGCAAGAATAGAAAAATAAGTACAATGAGGAACGTGACCATCTGCCGGATTCCGGTGGCAGGCGCGTTGTTTTTTTTGTGTTGTGCGTTCATTCCAACCATCTCCTGTATGGTCATGGGGTGTTTTGTAGGAAGAGATCCAGCTGGCGCTGCTTTTCTGCGATAATATCATTGATTCCTGCGGTTTGCAATTCCTTTTGAAAAGTGGGCAGGACTTCGTCCGGATTCAGCAAGCCTTCGCTAAGCATTGTCATATATTTTTCGGTTACTTCGTTGCAGCGGTATAGTTGATCGGAAACAGCCGTGTTGTCGAATTGAAAACCCAATGCAGGTGAACGGATAGCGATTTGATTCATCGCCTCGGTCTGCTCCCAGATATCGGGATCATACCCATCCCATATATAAGAAATATACTGGTTGCAATAGGCCCAACCGCTGGGTCCGACATAGCCGGAGGATTCCGAACCTTTGGCATAGGTTATGATATTGGAATCATCAGACAAACGCTGATAGTGCACACCTTCTATCCCGTACATAATAAGGTTTGCAACGGTGGAATCCGTATACATCAGATTTAAAAGCTGCATCGCCTTTTCTGGCTCTTGGCAGGTGGCAGGAAGGATATACCAGAACGTAGACTGACTGATCGTTGTACTATAGGGGTCGGAAAAGGGGATAAAGCCCATTTCGTAGCCAATGTTTTTCGTTTCCTGGACGGTGAATCCGACCTTACCGGAGGTAAATGTACCAAATACCTGCCCGGAAGCAAGATAGAAAGAGCCAGCCATGCTGTCCTGCAGATAATCGCAGACATACCCTGCTTGTTGCCAGGAATAGAACAGCTTCATGAGGGAAACAAAGTCTTCCGTCTCATATAGGTTCACAACAGTAGAACCGCTGTCTTGCGTCAAAACGCCAAACCCGTCATCAAGATTGTCAACCAGATTGCAAGAACTTGTGTACGGTCGAATCAAAACAGGCGAAATATCAGGTGCTCTTTCCTTCAGCGCTGCAAATATCTGCGTCAAATCCTCCGGCGAGCGTACATTGGATAGATCCAGACCATACGCATCTGCTATTTCCTGATTATACTCAAACCCTTGAATCTGACAATGCTCGCCATTGGTAGGCAGACCGTAAAGCGGACCGTTTTTGCAGGCAAAGGAGTAGGAGTCCGGGTCAAGCACACCAAGCAGCTCCTGACCATAGGCTTCCAGAAGACTGTCAAGGGGGTGGAGCAGATTCTCGGATGCCATCTGCCGCAGGCGAAAGAGGGAAACACTGGCAATGTCAATTTGTATAGCGTCGTTCGATGCGGTTGACATGCTCTGAAAACGGTTTGAGAAAGCGATCAATTGCGCATGAAAACCCAGCTTTTCATAAACATAAGTATCAAATGCTTCGTTTACAAGCGCCAAATCATCTGCATTGGAGGCACCCATATCGATAAAGACATTCAATGTAGAGACGGCTGGCTCATCTAAATTTTGACATCCGCTGAAAAAAAGCAGGATGATGAAGAGTAAGTATAAAAAACACTTGTATCTTGTATGTCTTTTCATAACGATGCCTCCTCCTGATGTTATGTATCATAGCATCTCCCATTGTAAATTGCAATAGCAAGTTGCGGATACCGCACTGCACCATGGTTCAGGGAATTTATATTAGAAATTACGGATATAACGCAAAACGAACGTTTTTACAACATAAACCGTACTATGCATTTTTAAAGCATAAAACCCCGAAAAACTTGGTGAAATGTAGTCCGTTTTGTTGCAAGAAATAGACTGGTTTCTTGCTTCAAAACCGAAGGGAAAGATGATAGTATTATTAAAAAGTTTAAAGGATCGAGTGCGAGAAGGGAACTCTTTAGATGCCGCCGTTTTGGCATCTAAATCAATATGGCTAATTTTGAGAGAAAGGAGCGCAAGAAGTTTTCACAGCCATAAGTATTCCAAATTCATTCAAAACTGAGGAGGACAAACATCATGACAAGACGGATTCTCTGCCTGCTTCTGGTTATGGCAATGGTCTTAGGAATGGTTCCTACCACCCTGGCAGTGGAGACCAGCAATGCTGTCCAGACCAGCGACGCAGAACTTCCCACAGAACGTGCTTGTGAGCATGCTTACAAGTATGAGCGGTGTGACGACTCTTATGAGGCGACGGACACCGCAGGCGGCTACCGGCATTACAAGTGCTCCGAATGCGGAGAAGAGTATGCCTACTATACCGATCCCATGGTTTACGTCGATGGCTTCGTGAAGCAGAACGGCGAGATCGTGCAGGTCAACGAGGACAACTCCGGTTCTGTCAACCCGAACCTGCCCTTGTGGGAGCATATTCCCGATGCGGAACCTCACGTGTTCTGGTCCAAGAAGGACCTGGAATGGCGTGTCTACATATACGGTTCCCACGATACTGGAAATATTATTTGCGGACAGGACCAGGTGGTATGGTCCGCGCCGGTGTATGACCTGAGCGATTGGCGCTTTGACGGTCAGATCTACGACGTGTATGAGAAGCAGACAACCGCGCGGCTCAACGCCCTGTTTGCACCTGACACCGACTATGATGTGGAAACTGACACCTACTACATGATGACCTTCGAGGTCTTTGACCAAGAGGTTCTCAGCAGATGTGAGACGCCCGACGGCCGTTTTGACGCGGAGAACAGCTTCGTTTATGCTTTCTCGGCCAAGACCGGCTGGGGTCCCTATGTGACCACGGATCCCGCCATCTACATTGAGAATGGCACGATCTATGTGATCGCCTCCGCTGCGGTTCGGGATCTTTCCAGTGCGGATTATGTCGCGGGCTTG